>CAWVXN010000572.1:0-2296 GCA_963933695.1 uncultured Myxococcales bacterium
GTGGTGGTGGTGGTGGGGGGAGTGGTGCGGGTGGTGGGAGTGGAGGGAGAAGTTTCAGTTTCGGCCATGGGGAGGGTTTCCTTCCGAGGGAATTATGGAGCCGACGGGCAGGGATGCGGCAACTTGGCCTCAGCTTTGTGGGGCGAGTGTCCGAAGGGATTAGATTAAGCGATAAGGTATAAGGGTTCGAGAGGCTACCTGCCTTCGGGCTCCAAGCCCACCGCTTCCATCGTCCCGATCCAGTTGGCATTCCCCGAAGTCGGCTCCGCCGACAGAGAACAAAGACAGGGCTCTCCCATGGCGGAAAAAAAGCTTCCCCTGCTCGGTCGCATCGCGATTCAGCTCAAGATGATCGATATGGATCAACTCAACCAGGCGACCCGGGAGCAGGGGCTCTCTCCCGAAAAGCGTCTCGGCCAGATCCTGGTGGAACAGGGACTCGTCACCGCCAAGGATCTCGAAAAGTTGGCTGCGGTCCAGAAGGACCTGATCGCGAAGAACCAGGCGCGTAAGGACGCCGAGCTTAAAGCGGAAACCCGGAGCGAGGGCCCGCCGGAAGCACCAGGCCCCAAACCCTCGGCACCGGGAAAAGCGGCGGATTCGGCGAGTGGGGCCGGCGCGGCCGAACAGGACTCCCTGGGGTTGACCCTGGCATCCCCGGTTGAAGGCGACCCCGAATCCCTGGGTCGACTTCTCAGCTCGGCCCTGGACCGTGGGGCCAGTGATATTCATCTGCACTCCGGGGGCGGGCTCAGGCTTCGAACCCACGGTGTGCTTTCGGAAGCTGAAACCGATGGCTTCTCCGCCGATGAGGTGGAACGTCTGGTGGCCTCGGCTCTGACGCCGGTCCAAAAGGAAGAACTGCGCCGGGAGGGGGAAATCGATTTCTGTTTCGATCTCGAAGGAGTGGGCCGCTTTCGCGCCAATGCCTACCGCCAGCAGCGCGGCTTCGATGCGGTGTTCCGGTCGATTTCAGCCCAGCCCCCGACCCTGGACGAACTCGGGCTGCCCAGCGATCTCGCGCGTTTTACAAATTTCCACCAGGGCATGGTTCTGGTGACCGGGCCCGCGGGCTGCGGAAAGTCCACCACCCTGGCTGCAATGGTGAACCTGATCAACGAAGAGCGCGAAGAACACATCCTGACCATCGAGGATCCCATCGAGGTGATTCATCCCTCTCAGCGCTGCATCGTCAATCAACGCCACGCTGGGCGGCATACCCAGAGCTTTGCGCGGGCACTTCGCGGCGCGTTGCGGGAGGATCCCGATGTAATCGTGATCGGCGAATTGCGCGATCTGGAAACCATCTCTCTGGCCATGACGGCTGCCGAAACGGGACATTTCGTGTTGGCGTCTTTGCATACCAACAATGCGGTGCGAACCATCAACCGAATGATCGGAGCCTTCCCCTCCAACGAGCAGGGCCAGGTTCGGACCATGCTCTCGGAGTCCTTGAGGGCCGTGATTTCCCAGCGCCTGGTGCCTCGGATCGACGTCGAGGGCAGGATCCCGGCCCTTGAAGTGCTGGTCATCAACAAGGCCATCGGGAACTTGATTCGCGAGGAGAAGACCGTTCAGATTCGGTCGTCCATCCAAACGGGAAAGGTGCACGGGATGTTTCTCCTCGAGCAGTCGCTCAACGAGTTGGTGGCTTCCGGGAAAATCAGTCGCGAGGCCGCGCTTGAAATCGCAGAAGAAAAGAAACTCATCACGGCTGGTTTTTGAAATCGGGTGTGAGCTTCGAAGGAGAAAGTCGCGTGTCGGAACTGGATCGCTTGCTTCAATACCTGAAGGAAAACGATGGATCGGATTTACACCTCTCGGCGGGCTTGCAGCCACGCATTCGGGAAAAGGGAAAAATCCGAGTGATCGAGGGTGAGCCCGTCCTGGGGGACGAGGCCCTGCGCGGAATGTTGAGAGAGATTGCCTCGCCCCGGGCCTGGCAAGAATTCGAGACGACCCGGGATCTCGACTTCGCCTATGGGATCGAGGGAATGGCGCGCTTTCGTGCCAATTACTTCGTGCAGAACCAGGGTGCCGCAGCGGTCTTTCGAATCATCCCCGAAGAAATCATTTCCGTGGAAAAGTTGGGCCTCTCCAAGGCGATTGCGGGCCTCGCGGATTTGAATCAGGGCTTGGTGCTGGTGACCGGGCCTACGGGATCGGGCAAATCGACCACCCTGGCCGCCATCGTGGACAAGCTGAACCGAACCTACGCAAGGCACGTGGTCACCATCGAGGACCCCGTGGAATTTGTGCACCGAAATCAAAAATCGACGTTCTCTCGCCGAGAGGT
>CAWVXN010000573.1:0-2293 GCA_963933695.1 uncultured Myxococcales bacterium
CTCGATGCCCTCCTCGATGCCTGCGAGGCCGCGGCACCCGATGCGCCCGGGGCTCGTTTCGCCATTGATTGCGCGCTTCACGAACTCGCGGCCCGGGCCGAGTCGTGCTCGGTGGCCGAACTGCTGGCCCGGAGGCTGGGTACCCGCGCCCAGACTTCCCTGGAGGTGAACGCCCTGGTGTCCGGCGCTCGGCCCGAAGCGATGGCCGCCCAGGCCCGGGAGCTGCAGGCGGCGGGTTTTCAAACCTTCAAGCTCAAAGTGGGCGCTGACTCTGCCGAGGCCGATCTCCAGCGGGTCACGATGCTTCGGGAAGCTCTGGGTTCCGAACCTCGAATTCGCTTGGACGCCAATGGGGCTTGGACGTCGGCGCGGGCGAGCTCGATGCTTCGTGCCCTGGCCCCCCTGGATATCGAACTCATCGAACAGCCCGTCGCCGCCCACGCGATCGACGACTTGGCGAGGCTCCGGCGGGCCGGCCAGATCCGGATTGCGGCGGACGAGTCCCTCGCGGATCCGGTGGGTGCCCGTGCACTCATCGCGATGGGCGCCGCCGACCTGCTGGTTCTCAAGCCCGGCGCACTGGGCGGTTTACGTCGCGCTGGGAGCCTCGCTCAGGCGGCCACCGAAGCCGGCCTGGGCTTCTTCGTCACAAGCCTGTTGGATTCAGCTCTGGGCGTTGTCGCCGCCACCCACCTGGCGGCTGCGCTTCCCAGCGCTGGACTCGCCCACGGACTGGGTACGTCGTCGCTCTTTGCCATGGACCTGGCGCCGCAACCCGAGATCCAAGCCGGCCGTCTGTCGGTTCCCACGGGCCCAGGCTGGGGCATAGAAGTGGATCCGGATCGCCTGGCCCGGGTGGCCCTGGCCGAGGCCATTGAGATTTCCCCATGAGCGAAGGCTTCGAAGCGGCGGCTTGGAGCGAACCGTGGCTGGCTCGGCGCGCCGCCTCAACGCCGGACCGAATCGCCCTGGAGTTTGGCGCGTCGTCGCTGACCTACGGCGAATTGCAAAGGGAGGCGCTCGTCGTGGCCGCAGAGCTGACCGCCCGGGGTGTCGCCCCCGGAGACGTGGTGGCGACTGGGCTGGGCAACGGCGTCGAGTTCCCCCGGCTGCTCTGGGCGTTGCGTGCCGTGGGTGCGGTGCTGCTGCCCTTGAACCCACGTCTCGCCACGGATGAAGCGGCGCACATCCTGCGCGACTCGGGGGCGTCGCTGTGGCTGGATGCCGGAGATTCCTCTGGCGAGGAAGTCGCCCGGGCCGCGGGGGACCTGCCGCGGTTGGTGATGCGGGGTCCGCGTCTCGAGGGCGGGGCCTCGGTGGTTTCTCGTCCCCGCCCCGCGCCCCTGTGTGAAAACCCAGGGGAGATTCTCGCCCTTATCTATACCTCGGGCACCACCGGCAAGCCCAAGGGTGCCCTGCTTTCCGCCGCGGCTTTTCGAGCCAGCGCTATGGGGTCGGCGGCGCTGCTCGGCACGGACTCGGAAGAGCGTTGGTTGGGCTGCATGCCGCTCTTTCATGTGGGGGGGCTCTCGATTCTTTTGCGCGCCTGCCTGGCGGGATCCGCGGTGGTGGTCCAGCCCGGCTTCGATGCCCAGGCGGTTTCGGTGGCTCTCGATGATCTTGGGATCACCGGGGTTTCCCTGGTCGCCACCATGCTCGGGCGATTGCTGGACGCTCGGGGTGAACGCCCGGCTCCCCCGGGCCTGCGCCGGGTTCTGCTGGGCGGGGGCCCCGCGCCCCCGTCGCTTTTGGCTCGGGCCCATGCAGCGGGTTATCCCCTGGCCCCCACTTATGGGCTCACCGAGGCGGCTTCCCAAGTGGCCACTCGCCTGCCCGACGACGTGGCTCCGCCCTTCGATGAGCGCCTCAGCCCGCTGCCCGGGACCGAGGTCCGGGTGGTGGACGCAGGGGGACGCGTGCTCGATTCGGGCGAGGCCGGGGAGATCTGTGTTCGTGGGGCCACGCTGATGCGCGGATATCTCGGGCGTCCCGAAGCCACGGCCCGGGCGCTCCGGCAGGGTTGGCTGCAGACCGGCGATCTGGGGGTCCTCGATGATCGGGGGCGCTTGCGGGTGCTTGATCGTCGGGATGACTTGATCGTCTCCGGAGGCGAGAATGTTTATCCCGCGGAAATCGAAGCCGTCCTCAACGGGCACCCGGCGGTGCGCGAAGCCGCGGTCGTGGGTCAGCCCGATGCCGAGTACGGCGCTCGCCCCATGGCGTGGTGGGTGCCCCTGGCGCCCGGGTCGCCCGCGCCCGATCTCGAAGCCTACTGCCGCGCGCGACTGGCGGG
>CAWVXN010000574.1:0-2288 GCA_963933695.1 uncultured Myxococcales bacterium
AACCCGGAGGGGGCGACCATCTCCCGTAGTCAGACCCTGGCCCACATCGTCGATGAGCGTCGCTCCCCGCAACTGGCTCATGTACTCGGCGACGCTCATGGGCTGAACGTCAATGCCCAACTCCTCCACCGACGCGTGGTTGATGGGTAACCACGGCGCCGCCACCCAGGCGACGGGCAGGGGGACGATCTCGGATTCGATGAACATTGTGCTTGGATCGTCTCTGGACCCGCCCTGAGGATGCAGGTCGGCCAGGGAGATGTAGTCCGGTGGGATCGCGAGGTTGGCGGTGGTCAGGAGCTCGGCATTGGCCTGGCTCTGAAAGGTGGAGAAAGGGAGCATCCAGGCCGGGATGGACTGGGGGTCCGGGATGCCGAAGACCGGGTTGGCGCCTGCGCCCGTGAGTTCAATCGGCCCCACGAAATTAATCAGGTTGGCCACGTAGTCCACGCCGCCGTCGGGCTGAATGATTCCGTTCGCGTCGATGTACTCGCCGGGGGCTCGCCGCTGAATCTCGATGGTGTCGGCATCCACGCGGATCTCCAGGGCGGAAAGATCGCCCAAGGCAGCGTGGCCATCGCCGGCCGGAGTTCGGGCGGTGATCGATAGGTTCCCGCCCACCGAAAGTTTCTCGCCCTCGCCCATGGAAAAGTTGTCGGCGATGATCTCGAGGTCGCCGGTTTTCTTGAAAATCGTCGAGGCCAGGGCCGCCCGGGGTACGTGGGCGATTTCGATGTCCTGTTCGAGATCGCCCGCGTTGAGAATCTCGATGGTGCGTGCCCGGACCGTGGTCGGCCCGTCGGCGTCCCCGCCCAGGCCCAGGGTCGGCAATTGAGCCGCGTCCGCCACAGCGCTCGGGTCAAAGTTGATGCGGAGCAATTCGAGGTCACTGTTCACGCCCACGTCGCCATCGAGGAGCGCCTGGCTGCGGACGGCGACGACGAGCTCGTCGCTCGGGGCCGTGTCGGCGGCGTCCACTGAACCGGTGACGTGAACCACGCGGCCGGCGAGTTCGACCCGCCCATCGACGGTGACTTCACCGTTGAAGGTCTGGTCATTGAGCGTGAGGATCGCGAGTTCAGGGTTCTCGCTCCCGGCGCCGGACGCGCTCAGGAAAATGCCGATGGGGGCGGTGGAATCCGTGCCCACGGTCAGGGATTCGAGAATCAGGTCGAAGTCGATCTCCAACGGAGAGGCCTCAATGATGACGTCGGCCCCGGTCCCCGAGGCGAAGGCGTCCAGGGTGAGGGCCGAGAATGTCAGCTTGTTCGAGAGGGTGCCGTCTATCAGGATACTTCCCCCCGGCAGCACGGGTCCGCCCATTGCATTCAGCGTTCCGACGGTGCGAATCGTGTAGTCGACCCCCCCGGCGCCGCTGGGGCCGAGTTGGGTGGCCGGGTTCGGGAGGCAGCCCTGGGCGCAGTTTCCGGCGCTCTCATTGAAGGAAGCGGTTTGTTCAAAGAGCAGTGCAGCGGGAGAGGCGGGCAGGAAGTTGCCGTCGGCATCGAAGTTGGTCGCTCCGAGCAGGAGAAGGTCGGGGTTCTCGGCCTTGATGACACCAGCCAGGGTGGGGGTAGAGGTGGTCACGAATTCGATCCGGGGGCCGAAGATTACGAAGGAGTCGAAGGCGAAGTCGTTGGAGTCCGGGGAGAGGTCCAGGTCGTGTCCGTCGTTTTGCTCAAGGCGAATGGTGTTCGTGGCATCCAGCCCCAGGCCGGCACCCAGCAGGATATTGTTCGCATTGAGGGCGGGAAGCGGATTCACGGGATCGTTGAAGTCGATCATGCGGTGGATGCGGATGTCTCCCGCGATGGAGTCGAGTTGAAACTGGTCCAGGCGCGCGGGGTCGCCGGCGGTGTCCACCACCTCCACCTGGCTCATCAGGGGGATCAGGCTTCGCTCTCCCTCGACCCATCCGTCCTGGGCTCTGAGCGCTTCGATCGCTTCAAGTTCCTCCGGAATTTCCGGATCCAAGGCGGCCACGGCGGCGGCGAGGGCATCGGCCACGGCGCTGGCATCGCTGTCGAGCAGGCTGCCGTGCTGGCGGATCTGGAGGGCGGTCTGGACGTTCTCGAGTTCGTGGAACCGGAGCGTGACTGTCGGGTTGCCGTCGGCGTCGCGCACGTTGACTACGGGGAGGCTCTCCGATGCCGGCGCGTCGGGATAGATGGGGAGGAGAGGGTCGTCCCCCGCGCTGAGCACGAGGGTCTGGGCATCGAGCACGACATCCCCAGCGAAGTCGAGATTTCCGGTGCCCAGGAGTCCGGCGCGCAATTGCAGGACCCCTT
>CAWVXN010000575.1:0-2279 GCA_963933695.1 uncultured Myxococcales bacterium
CTGCGCGAAAACCAACGTGCGGCGCCGGCGCACAGGGGCAGAGCGATCAGCGGGAAAACCAGCAAGGCGCCCAGGAGACTGACAGACAGCACGCCCTTCGAATCGGGCACACCCCACTCGCTGAGCAGATTGGTTCGTGCCATGAGGAAAGGCGCGGACATGGCCATGGCGTTGACAAAGGCGCCCCAGACAAAGAGTCCCGAGAGAAACGCCAAATCCAGGGCTGGAGCTTGGCCCCGCACCCGCCCGCTTCCCAGGGATCGCCCGGGCCAAACCGGGACAAGCCCGGCGTTGTCGTGGGGGCATGCCCGAACACAGTCGAGGCAAAAAGTGCAGTCCAGGTTGCCCACCTTGGCGGGGAGATAAAGCTCCGTCGGGCAGCCGGGGCTTTTGGCATTGCCGCGAAGACAGTCGTGGGTCGTGCATCCGGCGCAGACATCGGCTGAGAGGGACTGGACCTCTCGGGGCGAGAGGCTCGCGTGTACGAACTGGAACTGCCCGATGGGGCAGACATACCGGCAGAAGGTGCCCCGTGGAAAGAGCCCTTCGACCAGAAAACAACCGAGAAAGAAAGCGATGATCCAGGCCGCTGTCGCCATGGGGCGGTCCCACAACTCGAAAACCTCGTAGCTCCAGAGATACACAAGGAAGAGCGCGGCTGCGAGCCATCGGTTGCGTAGCCAGCCGGGCCACCGAAAAGGACGCCCCAAGAGCCGGGCGCTGAGATTGCGGGACAGGGTAAACGGGCAGACTGCACAGAAGAAATTTCCGAGCATGGCCAACGCCAGGAGGCTCAGTCCGCGCCAATAGGTCCAGGGCAGGACCCCGGCCAGATTTTCGGAACTCGGCACCGAGGGCCCCCAAAGACCATCGAGAACGACCACCAAGGCCAGCCCAGCCAGCAGCCACTGAATGCCCCGGCGCACTCTTCGAGACCCGATCCAGGCTCCTTGGCCCCGAGGCACCCGGCTGGGTTTGTCTCGAGGGGAGACGGGATTCATGGGGCGATGTCGAGGCCCGGACAGGCCAGAGAGTGTCAGGCCCACGACCGCCGCGATCATGGGGAGGCTCCCAGCGATCCACATGAACGCGCCCGCTGCATTCTGGTCGGCCAAGACCGAGATCGACCACGGATTCGGGACCTCGGCATAGAACGGGTACAGGGGGGTCTCGGAAAACGCAAACCCAGCTGAAAAAATTGAATTGAAGAGTGCTGCGGCAGCCACCAGAAGTAAGCGGGAAGCGAATCCCCTGGATCTCCGAGTGGGCCAGGGCTCGAGGATTCGGAACCAGAGCAACAAGGAGGAAGCGAGAAAACAGAAGTGCTCGAAGTTGTGAGCCGGAGGCGAGGTCAGTGCCCACTGATAGGCCGGGGGCCAATGCCAGCCCAGGGTAATCAGGATCCACACCGCCAAGGCCACTCCAGGATTCGTGAGGAATCGTAGCCCCCGGATCAGGCCGGGCGATGCAAGGAGAGGCCCAACGCCCCGGGAAAGGGCGTGGCCGGGCAGGCCCCTGAGCAAGGGGACCGTGGGTGCGCCCAGCCAGATCAGCGGCGGAATCACCATCATGAGAAGCCAATGCTGAACCATGTGCGCCAAGAAGAGCAGATCCGCCAAAGCATCCAGCGGTGACGCGATGCTCACATAGAGCAGAATCAGGCCGGTGAGAAAAGCGTTGCGTCTCCAGGCGGGGAAATGCCGGGGACTCTGACGCCGAACCCGGGCGAACCCCCGGAGATAGAATCCGGCGGTGATGAGAAGGAGAATCCCAACCATGGGCTCGGCGGACCAGGGCGTTCCCCATAGGCCCGAAACGTTCATCGCGGTTCCCGGAACCCCGTCGGTGACGAAGACGAGGAAGCCGCGCTGCGTGCAGGGGGTTGGTTTTCGGGGTGCAGGGTGCCCAAGAAAGCGACCAGCGCTGTGACTTCATGGGGGGCCAGGTGCTTGCCGTAGGCGGGCATATTGCCCCCGCCCTGGAGAACCTGCCGAACCAACTGGTCCTCGGTGAGGCGAGTGGCCACGCCAGCGAGATCCGGTCCGCGCTTGCCCCCCGCGCCATCCAGGGCGTGGCAGTTGCGACACTGCTTGGCCTGGAGAACCGTTGCCCCCGCGTGCTCCAGGGGCGAACGACCCCGCACGAAGCGGGGCTGGACGGCGACGCCGCTCCAGGCGTCCATCTCGGGCGACCACGGGGACTTCACACCTTCCCAGGTCAGGGTAAAAAGGCTCAACAGAACCACGATCACTGCGATCACCGCTCCGGGACGGCGACTC
>CAWVXN010000576.1:0-2279 GCA_963933695.1 uncultured Myxococcales bacterium
CAGCGGGGAGCGGCTTCGACTGGCCCTTCAACTACGTCCGAACCCTCGAGAGCAACTTCGATGTCCATCACTTTCCCTTCATCCACGGCGGTGGCCGAATTTCGGGGGAGCGGGTCGAGTTTTTTGAGGTGAGCGAAGCAAACGACCACCTTCGAATGCGGGGTCAGCTTCGCCACGAGCATAAGGATAAAGGTCTCAGCTTCCGTATCGAATACAAGCCGCCGGCGGTCAGCTTGCTGGAATTTCCGGGCTTCGCTTTCGTGGTGGCCGATTGCCCCATCGACGCTTCCAATACCTGGCGCTACGCCCGGTATCGCCAAAGCGTGATCCGCATCCCCGGAATCGCGAAGGTGCTCAGTTGGTTTGCGCTGCAACTGGATTTCAGGCTCTTCCAGAACCGCCAGGACGAGTGGATCATGGCCACCCAGCAACCCGGCCAACCCGATCAGGCGGTGGATCACCTGGTGGGTGCCGATGCGGGCACGGCGGCCTTCACGAATCTCAGGCACCGGCTGATTCGCGAAGCCTCGGCCAACCCGGAATGAATCTCAGGGGCTTTGGCGCCTAGGGCCGGGAGATCACCTCGATGACCGAGCCTATTTTGGCTTCGCCGGGTTCGATCACCTTCCAATGAATGCCGCGCCGGTTCTCCGGCCGCGTGGCCCGGGCCGCGACAAAGACCAGGGCATCCTGACCGAAACGTCCCTTGAATTTTCGACAACCGTCGTGGGGGAGGGGAGTGACTTCGACCAGGGCCTCACCGACCTGGACTCGGCTTCCTGGGGGCAGGCTTTGGGCCGAGAGGTCGAGGTCGACGAAGAGGTTGTCGCCGAAATGGGTGAGGGGCTGGCCGGCCGCCACGATTAGGGCAATGTCCATGCGCATGACGGTCAACTGGGCGCCGAGGTCCCGGGGAGGACGCCGGTTCCAGCCATCGCCGGGGATGCCTTCCTCCCGTGTCAGTCGCGTGGTCTTCGGGGTTTCGCGCTGGCCGTCGGGAAGTCGGCGCACAATCAGGCGGAGGCTTCCCCGGTCCCGGGGCGCCGGGGGCAGCGCTGCCAGGTCGGCGTTCAGATCCGCCATGGGTCGGTGCTTCGACGAGTCGCCCTCGGGTCCGTAGGCCTCGGCCTGTAGATCGGTTTGGCTTTCGCTCATCAATCATTCTCCCCCAATGTTCTTCTTTCGCTCCGGACTCGACTCGCTATTTGCTCTCGACTCGACTGCACTCTCTACCGCTCCGCTCTCTACTCCGCTCTCTACTTTCTATTCCGTACGCAGCCTTTCGTGGGATTCGCTGTGGGGGCGGGGGCGACCTGGGGTGGTTGCGCGGATCCCACGGGTTTGCCCAGGCTTTAGGGTATCGCCCAGAGGGTTAAACAGGGGAATGGCCGGTCGCGCCGGCCATTCCGACCGGGGGTTTCTGCTAGCGCTCGCGGGACATCAGGGAATGCGGGGCCCAGCGGTGGGCCCAAGGACGCGCTTCTTCGAGTTCGTAGGCCAGGGCGTAGAGAACGTTGTCGTTGCCCCGGGCCGCGATGAAATGGCTGCCGATGGGGAGCGACGACTCCCAGCCCAAGGGCACGGACATGGCGGGATGGCCCCCCCAATTGACCGGCCCAGTGAACTTCAGTCGCCCCATCAGGGCCACGAAGGCCTCGTGGCTGTAGAGGTCCTGGGGGCTGGCCTCGTCGAGTCGCGGGCAGACAACCGGGCTAACCGGGGCGAGCAAAACGTCGAGTCCGTCGAGGGCCCGGTCGAAAGCCCCGGGGAGGGTGTCCAGAAAAGCTCGGCGCGCGGCCATTTCGGTGGCGTCGAAATCCACTGCCGCCTCCACAAAGGATGCCATCCACGGAGTCAGGAGCCCCGATTCCAGCACGCTCTTTCCGGTCATTCCAATGATCGCGGGGCCGATCTCCCGGGTCTTCTCGGCGAAGAACGCGCGGTAGCCCTCGATGAAGGCATCGATCTCGGTGACCGGGTAGGGGACCTCGACCACTTCATGGCCCAGGGCTTGGAGGAGCATCGCGGCATCCTCCTGGGCTGCGCGGACATCGCTCTCCACCGGCACCGGGCCCGGGATGTCGTCGGCGTAGCCGATCCGCAGGCGCCGCTTGTCCGGACCCCACACCCGGCCGAGGGGAGCATAGATCTGGCCGCTCTTGTCCTCGGTGCAGTCGAGTAGGGCGGCGCTGTCGCGCACCGATCGGGCGGAGAACATCGCGCAATGGGTGATGTTCTTCCTCGCCTTGGCGACGGCCGCGTCGCTCGTCTATCTCGAT
>CAWVXN010000577.1:0-2274 GCA_963933695.1 uncultured Myxococcales bacterium
CCGGGTGGCGTCGTCCCAGCCGAGAACTTCGGCCATCTGCTGGGCCACGGGCCGGGCAGCGGCAATTCCGCGGTCGAAGGTTTCGATGGAGATCCGGGTCCGGCGGGTGAGGACGTCTTCCAAGTGGAGCGCGCCTTCGTGGGATGCGGCGTAGTGGGCCTCCACGACCAGGTAGCTCGGCGCCCCTTCGATGGGTTCGGCAAGTTCCGGTCGCCGGCGCATCAACGCGATCAGTTCCTCGATGCGCACCCCGTAGCGGCCGAGCAAGTGTTCGACCTGGCTGATGTGAAGTCCGATCTCTTCGGCAATGACTTGCCGCCGGTTCCAGATGGCCAGGTAGCCCGGTGCGCCCACCAGAGGCGTGCGATCGGTGCAGCTGGGGGGAACGCGCTTGTCCAGGCCCCGGGCGGCCAGATCGACGGCATCCCGAGCCATCACCCGGTACGTGGTGTACTTGCCGCCGGCCACCGTGATCAGCCCTGAGACCGACTGGGAAACCGCGTGTTTTCGCGAGAGTTCGCTGGTGTCATCGGTTTCTCCGCGAAGCAGGGGCCGAAGTCCGGCATAGACCCCCTCGATGTCTTCCCGAGTGAGTTTTTGCTGGATCACCTTGTTGATCTCGTCCAGGAGGTAGTCCACGTCCCGTCTGCTGGCCGCCGGATGGGCGAGATCGAGGTTCCAATCCGAGTCGGTGGTGCCGACGATCCAGTGGTGCTTCCAGGGGATGACGAAGAGCACGCTCTGCGCCGTGCGCAAAATCAGGCCGGTGTCTCCATGAATCCGATCTCGGGGGATCACCAGGTGGATGCCTTTGGACGCGCGCACCTGGATTCGGCCGCGACCGGCCATCTGCTGGATCTTGTCGGCCCAAACCCCGGTGGCGTTGATGACTTGGTGTCCGCGCACCTGAATCTTGCGACCGCTTTCGAGGCAGCGCAGGTGAACCCCGGTGACGCGTTGGCCCGCCAGGGCCAGGCGTTCGACCCGGGCGCTGCTGGCGACGGCGGCGCCGTGCAGGGCAGCCGTCCGCACCAGGGCGAGGGTGTGCCGGGCATCGTCCACCTGGGCGTCGTAGTACTGGATGGCCCCTTTGATTTTCGAGCCGGCCAGGCTCGGAAATGCGCGCAGGGCCTGGCGGCGGCCCAGGTGCCGGTGCCAGGGCAGGTCCCGCCTCAGGCCCGAGAGCAGGTCGTAGAGCAGTACCCCGGCGCCGATGTAGGCGCGCTCCCAGATCCGGTGGAAGAGGGGATAGAGGAACGGAACCGGGACCACCAGATGCGGACAGAGTCGGCGCAGCATCAGCGATTGCTCGCGCTTGGCCTCGAGAACCAAGCCGATGTCGAGTTGCTCCAGGTAGCGCAGGCCGCCGTGGATCAGCTTGCTCGAACGGCTAGAGGTACCCGCGGCCCAATCGCGCTGTTCGATGAGGGCCACCGAGAGTCCCCGGGCGGCGGCATCCAGAGCCGCTCCGGCTCCGGTCACGCCCCCGCCGATGATCACGAGGTCGAAATGATCGGTTTCCATGCGGTCCAGGGCCAGTTGCCGTGCCTGGGGGCCGATCTGGGCTCGATCGCGATCATGGGGGCTTGGGTTGTCCACGGGATTCCTTCGCAGGAGGGCCAGTTCTCTCTACGGCGCATTCGTTCCGAAACCGAAATCGCCCGGGAGTATTGGCCGGGAGAGGGGGGGACCGAGAATAGCGGGCGTGGGGGTTTTTCGTGGGACTCCCTGTCAACAGCCCCGGTTCTTTCATCCAGGCCCGGGCCGGGGCGCGAGGAGAGCCGGGCAGGGGAGGGTAGACTCTGCGCCCGGCCGGCGGCGCGGGGTTTCGAGGGCAATCGGATTAGCGGGGGGAGGAGTGGGAGTGAGTCGAGGGACCGCATGCTGGCGGGTTTTGAATCTTTCCTTGGGCCTGGACGAGCCGGAGTCGGTGCTCCTGGGCCGGGCGTCCCAGCGCGCGGGCATCGATCCCGAAGCCATCCGCAGCCTGGGAATCGGGCACAAGGCCTTGGATGCCCGGCGCCAGCGCGGGGGTTCGGGGCTGCGTTTCGTGGTCCACGTGGATTTGCAACTCGACGCGGATTTCGAGGCGCGCGGAGGGCGGGGCTTTCATCAAGCCGTGCGGAGCGGCCGGGTGGTGGCGCGCCCGGCGCCGGCACGCTTGGGCGTCGAGTCCCCTCATGCTTCGCTTCGTGGCGCCCGGGTCGTGGTGGTGGGTGCGGGACCGGCGGGCCTGCTGGCCGGGCTGGCCCTGGCCCGAAGCGGGGTAGCGGT
>CAWVXN010000578.1:0-2274 GCA_963933695.1 uncultured Myxococcales bacterium
GGCGGCGGTTTCAACGGCGACTACCGCGCGGGTCTTCTGGACGTGGTTGCAACTCTGGACCTCACCGACAATCTGTCGGTTTGGGCCAACTATGACTACAGCTCCAGGGAACAGACCAACGGCGGAGCCACGGCGAGCACGAACGGCGTCGCGATCGCCGGTCGCCTAGGGGTGATGGAGGGTACGGGCATCTCGGGCCGCTTTGAGTACGTGAGTGGCGACGGGTATGACGGCGGCGGCGCGGTCGTCGCTGATCAGGACCTGATGACCTATACGGTCACCGTGGACCGGGCCATCACAGCGGGCCTGACCGGCAAGTTTGAGTATCGCTACAACAGCAACGACCTGGCGGGTGGTGCTTCCAGCAGCGTCATTGCGACCCAGCTGCTCTATCAGTTCTAGGCAGTTCTAGAACCGAACGCTGAAGAGAAGCTAAGCGCTTCCGGGGCGCGGCATTTCGATGCCGCGCCCTTTTTCTTGTTTTTTAACCGGGAGCCCCCGGCCGGCTCGCCTTCAGGGCTTGCTTCCCAATTGGGCACCCCTGTCCATCTTTCGAGCAGGCCGGAGAGGCCTTAGGCCGCCGCGACGGCGTTTTCGAGTCCCAGAGCCGCGTCAGCGGGGGGAGAGCCCGTGGGGCTCACTCGCGAAGACTGGAACGCTTCCTGCATTGTCCATCTCTTCGGAGGGTCTGCTGGGCCAAAAATGCGTCTTCGGATGGCTGGACCGGCCAAGGAAGGACGTGATACCGTTCGCGGGCCAAAAGAGAGAGGGGCCGGACGCTCGGTCTCCTCAGCGCAGAGGGCTTCGTACCGGGGAACCGCTGGGAAGCCCTTCCTGAGACGAATGCGGCGAAAACCCGCCCCAGAAGCGGGCGCAGACACGGCGCGTACGGATCCCAGAAAAAAGAGAGAAAAAAGAGAAGGAAGCCATGAAGAAAATCGAGGCCATCATCAAGCCCTTCAAGCTCGACGACGTCAAGGAAGCCCTTCACGGGATCGGCGTTCAGGGTCTTACGATTAGCGAGGTCAAGGGCTTCGGGCGCCAAAAAGGGCATACGGAACTCTATCGAGGCGCCGAGTACGTCGTGGACTTCCTGCCGAAAATCAAGCTTGAAGTCGTGGTCTCCGCCGACCAGGTGGAGAACGTGATTTCCGCGATCGTCGAGGCGGCGGGCACCGGCCGGATCGGCGATGGCAAGATCTTTGTGACCGCTCTCGAAGAGGCCGTCCGGATTCGAACCGGTGAGCGCGGAGCGAGCGCCGTCTGAGACTTTCGCGCGGCGGTGCCGCGCGAACCCCCTGCCCGCGGTCGATGCCGCTGGATGGGCATTTATTCACTAAGCACGTTTCTCATACCTCAGGAGCAAGAACATGAAGAGCAAGCTGGAGTACATCTGGCTCGATGGGTACAAGCCCACCCAGAGCCTGCGCAGCAAGACACTGGTTCGTGAAAATTTCTCGGGCGATCTCGACGACGTGCCCATGTGGGCGTTCGACGGCAGCTCCACCGAGCAGGCCGAGGGCAGCAATTCCGACTGCCTCCTCAAGCCTGTGGCCATCTTTCCCGATCCGGGTCGCAAGAGCTCGTTCCTGGTCATGACCGAGGTGCTGAACGCCGATGGCACCCCCCACGTATCCAACGGGCGGGCCACCATCGAAGAAGACGACAACGACGAAGATTTCTGGTTTGGGTTTGAGCAGGAGTATTTCCTGTGGGTGCCCGAGACCGATCGGCCGCCGGGATTCCCCAAGGATGGTTTTCCGCGACCCCAGGGTCCTTACTACTGCTCGGTGGGCGGCAGCAACGCTTACGGGCGCGAGATCGTCGAAGACCATCTCGATATCTGCCTCGAAGCGGGGGTGAACGTCGAGGGCATCAACGCCGAGGTCGCCGCGGGCCAGTGGGAGTTCCAGGTTTTCGCCAAGGGCGCCAAGCGCGCCGGTGACGAGACCTGGGTGGCTCGCTACCTGCTCGAGCGCACCGCCGAGGAGTACGGTCTGTCCATCGACTGGCACCCCAAGCCCCTGGGCGATACGGACTGGAACGGTTCGGGGATGCACGCGAACTTCAGCAATGGCGTGATGCGCGAGTCGGGCAAGGAAGACACGTTCAATAAGATCTGCGAGCAGTTCGGCAAGAACATTGAACGCCATATCTCGGTGTACGGCGCCGATAACGACAAGCGCCTCACGGGCGCCCACGAGACCCAGGCGATCAATCAGTTCAGCTATGGGGTCTCGGACCGCGGGGCATCGATTCGGATCCCGGTGGGCA
>CAWVXN010000579.1:0-2268 GCA_963933695.1 uncultured Myxococcales bacterium
ACATAGCAAGGGCTTACGTCAATTTTCATGCCGAGTCCCGATTCCTCGGTGCCCACATCACGCGAAGTCGTCTCCCTTCGCCGAGGCTTTCTGCCATTGGATGGACCCCAGCGTATGCAAGAGGCCCCGAAAGCCGATCGTTCCGGACTCGCGGTTGTCGGGGTCTTCGGCATCACGGTTCTGTTTCAACTCCCCTTCTTCGACCTCTGGTTCAGTTTTATGGACGAGGGTCATATGGTGCAGTTCGCCGACCTTCGGCTCCGTGGGGGCGAATTCTATCGCGACGCAACTTTCTATCCCCTGCCCGGCGCTTTCCACTTCCTGGCGCTGATCTTCGATATTTTTGGCGCATCGATTCGGGTGTCGCGTTGGCTCGTTGTCTTCGAGTTTGCTCTCTTTGTCGCGCTGCTCTTCTTTCTAGTGCGCAAGGCCACATCGGCCTCGTCGGCCACGTGGGCCTGGCTTGCCGTGGGTTGTTTCTGGCTCTATCGCATCTGGTGCTTCCCCCACTGGCAGATCTACAGCTATTCAACCACGAGCCTGTTGGTGCTGCTGGCGAGCGCAACGGCGCTTGTGGTCTATTTCGAAACCCTTCGGCGACGGATCCTGATGCTCTCGGGATTTCTCTTCGGTCTGGGGGTTCTGTGCAAGCAGGATTATGGGGCGGCCGCCCTGGTTGCCCTGCTCGCTTGTCTTGCCCTCTTCGTTTTTTCCCAGCCCCGGAAGAGTCGCCCGGCCTTGACTTCGGTACTCGCGTATTTCCTTGTCCCGGCCATGGGGGTGGGTGCGCTGACGGGGCTCTACTATTGGCAGGTGGGCGTTCTGGGAGACCTCCTCCAGTTCACGGTTTTTAACCATTTCATTGGAATGGGGGCCTACACGTATTCGGAATTTCCCTCATTTTTTCCAGTCTTCGGTCAGGACCTAGCTCTGCGGACCAGGCTGGGCATCACGGATTTCATGCCCGGTATCGTGATGACCGCGGACTGGGCCGCGGTGCGGACTCATCCCTTCTACACGGAAACAGCGGCCTACGATCTGCTCCTGAAGTTTTTCTTTTTTGCTCCCCAGGCTCTGCTGGCCGCCGCGGGTCTCAGGCTTTGGGCTCTGCGCCATCGACTCCGGGCACCCCTGGGTTCCCAGATACGACTCGGCTACTTGATCGAATTTTTGTTCTTCGCTTTCGGCGGAGCGCTCGTCCTACTTGTCTGGCTCAATAAACCCCAGGACTACATCCATCTCGCGGTTCTCTACTGGCCGTTGATTGCCTTGGGCATCGTGATGGCCCATGGGGTTTTGGCCGGTCACCGCAAACGCGGGGTGATCGTGGCTGCAGTGGTTCTGCTCCCCGCTGTGGCCCTGGTTGGTTATTCCGGCCGGTTGGTGTCGAACCTGAGGGCCGAGCATTCCGTGTTGGCCCCGGGCCCCCGGGCCGGGGTCTATGTCAAACCCGGCGAGGCGGCCATGCTCGAGGCAGTCGTCGAGTATGTCGAAGCGAATAGCCAACCGGGTGACCGCATAGCGGCTCTGCCCTATTTCACAGTGGCTCACTTTCTCACCCAGAGGCCGGCTCCGCATCGGTCCGCGTATATCGTGTGGCCCTTCCCCGAAATTCCCAATCGTGATCAGGCCATCGTCGACGCCATGGAGGAGACGGGGACCGACCTGGTTCTCTATAACTTCACCCAGTTCTTCAGTTTCGATCCCGTCTGGGAACATGCACCGGTTCTCTTCGCCTATCTGGTGGAGAATTTCGAAATAGATCGCATCTTCAGCTACGACACCTGGGGTTATAAGCCGGCGGCCTTGAGACGTCGCAGCCCAGCGGAGCAGAACCCCGGCGTGCGGGTGGCTGGGCCGGATGCTCTGGACGCTCCCGTCTGGATCGAGGAGGCGGGGGGACCGCCCCGAATGGTGCCACCCGAATCCCGTACGGGATACGTGCGTTCGATGCTCTGGCCCTTCCGGCCGGCAATCGCCCTGAAGCCCTCGAGCGGTGATCGGCGCAGTGTCTTGGAGCTCTCTCTCGACGTGCCCGGGGGAGGGGGACGTCTGGTGACCGCGGTGGGCGTTCATCCCCAGCGTTGGTTTCAATTGCCGGCTTCCTGGGTCGAATTCCGCCTGGCGATCCGGACCTCGGAAGGGGTTCAAACGCTTTATCAACGGCGGCTGAACCCCACCCACCGGATAGAGGACCGGGCTTGGTTCGAAGTCGACGTCGATCTCCGGGCGTGGGCGGGCAAGGCAGATCGGAAGAGCACACGTCTG
>CAWVXN010000580.1:0-2262 GCA_963933695.1 uncultured Myxococcales bacterium
CCCACCCCACCACCACCATCGCTCCGGGCACCTGCTCGGAGCCAAAGAATGAAGTTATCATGAGCGCGCGCAATCTGTCGCGCGAGGTTAAAAGGAGAAACTGGAAATGGGGAAATTCAGCGCAGGCTTCGCGGGTTCGGTCGCCCTGATCACTGGCGCCGCATCGGGAATCGGCCTTGCGACCGCTCGCCGCCTAGCTGCCGAGGGCGCCACCGTGGTGATCGCCGACCTCGACGAGGTTGCGGCCAAGACTGCAGCCCAGGAATTGAGAGCGGATTCCGTCGCCTTCGATGTCGCCGATCCCGAGGCCTGGCTCGAAACCGTGGAGGGGATCAAAAAACGCCACGGCGAGCTGCATTTGGTTCATCTCAATGCGGGCATCACGACCTACCGAGCGGAAAAATCCGACGCACCCCGCCTGGGTTTCGACCTTTCGGCGGTCCCCCTGGAGAACTACCGACGCATCATGGGGGCCAACGTGGACGGGGTGATCCTCGGCGCCCGGGCCTGCATTCCCCTGATCGCCGCCAGTGGGGGCGGCGCCGTGATCGCCACCGCATCGGCCGCGGGAGTCATCGCCTTTCCGCCGGACCCGATCTACACCGCCACCAAGCACGCCGTCGTGGGCTTCATCCGCTCCATGGCGCCCTTTTTGGAGGCCCAGGGGATTGGCTGCCACGCCATTATGCCGGGAGTGGTCGATACCGGTCTGCTCGCGGAAGGGATGGCGGATCAGGCCCGCAGCTTGGGGATCCCCGTGATTGCTCCCGAAGAAATCGCCGAGGCCGTGGTCGGGGCCGCCCAGTCCGGCGAAACCGGTGGGCTCTGGATCTGCCTCGCCGATCGCCCGGCCTTCCGCTACGCCTTCAATCCCATTGACGGGCTCGGGCTTCCCGAAACCGACTGAACCCCGACACGAAGGGAGAGACCATGTGGACCATTGTCGCCGCAATTTCGGGGGCACTCGCCGTCGCCGCCGGTGCTTTCGGGGCCCACGGCCTGCGTGAGAAGGTCACCCCGGATCAACTCAGCGCCTGGACGACCGCTTGCCAATACCACTTGGTGCACAGCGTTGTCCTGCTCGCCCTCGCTCTCTACGCCACCGGGGCAACCGGCGGCGGGGACAAGGCCATTCGCGTCCCGGCTTGGCTCTTCCTCGCGGGCACGCTGCTCTTTTCCGGATCGATTTACGGCCTAGTGCTCACGGGCCAGCGCTGGCTCGGGCCAATCACCCCGATGGGCGGCCTGCTGCTGATCGCCGGTTGGCTTTCCCTCATCTTCGTAGTGGGAAGCGAGAGCCGCTAGTGGGTTCCTTCGAACCCGGCCTGTGCCGGGCGTGCTGCCATGGCCGAACTCTCCGAAGCCCGCGCGGGAGTGACTTCCAGCGCTGCAATCGGGCCCAGAGCGATCCGCTCTACGCCGCCTATCCCGGGCTTCCCGTTCGCGTTTGCCCGGGCTACGAAGAAATCGACCCCGAGACAAAACCCACCGAGCCCGCCCCGGATCGACGCCGCTGAACAGCTCTACTCGGCCCAGTCCAGGGAGCGCTTCACTGCCCGCTGCCACCCGCGATAGAGAGAATCCCTCTCGCCGGCCCCCATCGCCGGCTCGAAGAGGGTGGTCGGCCCCTTGGAGCCCTCCAGATCGGCACGATCCCGCCAGAAACCCACGCCCAGGCCGGCCAGGGCTGCCGCCCCCATGGCGGTGACCTCCAACACGGCGGGGCGTTCGACGCTAAGCCCGAGAATATCCGCCTGGAACTGCATCAGAAAATCGTTTTGACAGGCGCCGCCATCCACGCGCAGGCACTCCAGGGAGAGCCCCGCGTCGAGCACCATGGCATCGACCACGTCGCGGCTGCTAAACGCAATGGACTCCAGCCCCGCACGAACAATATGCTCCCGGGTCGTCCCCCGGGTCAGACCCACCATCACCCCGCGCGCCCTCTCATCCCAGTAGGGCGTCCCGAGGCCAGTAAAGGCCGGCACTAGGTAGACGCCCCCGGTATCGGGCACCGAGCGGGCAAGGCGCTCGCTCTGGGCCGCATCGTCGATGAGCCCCATGCCATCGCGTAGCCACTGAATCGCTGCGCCGGCGACGAAGACGCTGCCCTCCAGGGCGTATTCCACTTCTCCCCCGATTCCCCAGGCGATCGTGGTCAACAGCCCGGACTCCGAGGTTGCGGGTTTGCTCCCGGTGTTCATCAGCAGAAAGCAACCCGTCCCGTAAGTGTTCTTGAGCCGGCCGCTTTCAAAGCAACCC
>CAWVXN010000581.1:0-2261 GCA_963933695.1 uncultured Myxococcales bacterium
CGACGCGGCAATCGACCGCGCCCTGGACGCCTACGCACGCGCCCATGCCCTGGGCCTGGATCCCGGCGCTCGGCGGTCGCGCATCGAACACTGCAGCATTCTCCACGACGAGCACATCGAGCGCATGGCGGCCCTGGGCATCTCGCCCAGTTTCCTGATTGGCCATGTCTACTATTGGGGCAATGCGTTCGTGTCCAATCTGTTCGGCCCGGAAAAGGCCGCCAAGCTCGACCGCACGGCGTCGTGCGAGGCGGCAGGCATTCGCTGGACCCTGCACTCGGACGACCCGGTCACCGAGATGGGCCCCCTGCGCTGCATCGAAAATGCAGTCACCCGGACGATGTGGAAATCCGATGACCTACTGGCCCCGGATGAACGCGTCCCCGTGGAAGCCGCCCTGCGCGCCGCAACCCTGGATGCCGCTTGGCAGTGCCATTCCGACCACGAAGTGGGAAGCCTGGAAGCAGGAAAGTTTGCGGACTTCGTGGTCCTGGGCGCGGATCCGCGTGAAGTCGAACCCACGACGATCCACGCGATCCCCGTGGAGGAAACCTGGGTTCATGGGGAGTGCGTTCACCGGCAAGAGGCCTAGGCCGGCCCGAGCACCCGATCCGGTTCGCCGAAATCGCGGATGACATGAAGCTGGCGTTGGCTGATCCGCCAACCCGAGGCCCCCTTCAGCCACTCGTCCCGGTACTCGCCCCACAGTTCGTAGCGGGCTTTCCGGGCTTCGCCCCGGCCAAAATGTCCGGCCTGCACCGAGCAGATGCTCGATGCCCGATTCCCTGAAATATCGATTCGGAAATTGGTCAGCAGATGTTGGGTGGGCCCGCAGCCATCGAGGTTCTTCCGGCATAGGGCGCGGATCGCCTCGCGCCCTTCGCAAACAAATTGCGACTGGGGATCGTTTCCATAGACGGCACGGGCCGTCGCTTCGAAGACCTCGTCGAGGCCTTCCCAGTTCCGGGAGTCCACGGTGGTCGCATAGGCGATCAGCACGCGCTGGATTCGCCGCTCGTCGGCCAGAACCTCGAGGGTCAAGCCTTGGGAATCATTCGTCATAGCCTTAGCGACCCCTCCTTACGCCAATGGCCAAAAAATTTCTCGGCTTTCGGCCAGCCGCGTTACCTCTCTCGTTACCCGCGTTACCCCTGTCGTTACCCGCGTCTTTACCCGCTAGCCAACTGGGCGCGCAGGGTCTTCGCGCGCTTGTCCGGCCCGTCGTGGGACCAGCCCGGCGCCCGGACAAGGTAGCGCCAGCGATCGCCCCAAGTCGTCGCCCGGCGCATGTCCCGCCAGAGTTCCGCGTAGCCGTGCACCAGAACCCAGAACGGATTGAGGGTGCCCAGGTTCTCGGTCAAGCCATACACCACGGGCTCCTCGTCGGCCTCGGCGCTGAACGTCCCGAAGAGCTTGTCCCAAAGAATCAGCACCCCCGCATGATTTCGATCGAGATAGCGGATATTCGAGCCGTGATGCACACGGTGGTGAGAGGGCGTATTCAGAATCGCTTCGTACCAGGCGGGCATGCGCCGCACCGCTTCGGTGTGTGTCCAAAACTGGTAGCTGAGGCTCAGGCCCATCATGAGCAGAACCATGCCCGGATCGAAGCCGAGCAGGGGAAGCCAAAGCCAAAAAACCAGTTTATACACCCGCTCCCCCACACCCTGGCGCAGAGCGGTGCCGTAGTTGAGATACTCCGACGAGTGATGGTTCACGTGCCCAGCCCAAAAAAAACGAACCTCATGGTTGAGACGATGAAACCAGTAGTAGGTAAAATCGTCGAGAAAGAAAAGCAGCACCCAGGCCCAGGGCTGATGCCCCACCACGCCACGCAGAGGACTGATCTCGTAGAAGAGGATCATCACGCCGATGAGCGCGACTTTGGGCACGACCTCGAAGGTCGCCGAGGCCGCGAGCATCAGGAGAGAGGACCCCGTATCCGGCAGGTGGTAGAGCCCCTGGCCCCGCACCCGGGACCAGATGGCCTCGACGACTAATGCCGCGACAAAGAGCGGGACCACGTAGGCGATCAGGTCGTCCTGGACAAAGAGCTGGGTGGCGGCGTTAAAATCGAACATAGGCAAAGGGCTTTCTCTTCGGGTTTAGGGCCGGGTAGTCTACATAGAAGCAGGGAGCCTCGCGCCAACATCCCACAGACCCTTCGATTCCGGGTGCCCCCCATGGGCTCGCCCCGCTAGGCTTGAGCATCCACCCAGGACATCGCTGGAGGAACCATGGCCGAAGAAAGCGCCGCGAGC
>CAWVXN010000582.1:0-2261 GCA_963933695.1 uncultured Myxococcales bacterium
GAGACCACGTTGGCGCAGAAGGCGCCCCGGTGGCGAATGTTTACCAGTGTGTCCTTCAGGCCATCCCGCCGTTCCCCGATCGACACCCCGACCAGCATGGGTGACACGGACAGCGCCCCGAAATAGCTGAAGGGCGCGAGGTTCGGGATCCCGGAATCACCCCAAGTCGAGAGCCAGCCGATCGGCCGGGGAGCGACGATCGAGGTCATGAGTTCGTAGCGCTCTTTCGCGGTAATCTGGCTCGGATCGAGGAGATCCGAAGCGGCCACCTCTTCCAAGCTGGCAGTCACTCCCCGAGTGGGCATCAGCTCCCGAGCGGGACTTCAATCAGCTGCCCAGGGAAGATCCGATTATTTCGAAATCCATTTGCGTCACGGATTTCGTTCACGGACACCCCGTGCTGGCGCGCAATCTTCCAGAGAGAATCGCCGCTGCGGACTAGATACTCGGTATTCTCTGGCGCGCTGAGCCCTCGAGCTTCCAAGCTCGCCACGTAGGAGGCATACGGTTGCGGAAACAGAGCCACGTGGTAATGGCGCGGGTTCCGCTCAAGGGTGGCCTCTAGAATGCCACCGCGCTCAAGGCTGAGCAAAACACCCTCCAGCCAGTCCCGACAATTGCGATCCCAGCTAGAGCGAAGATCGAGCGCCATACCAGTTGGGTGGACAGTCCGATCAGACGCGTTTCGCGGTTGCCGATTTTGCGGACGCGTCAGACTCGTGACGACCAGTTGCTCATCACATGCATTGCGATACTGGCGACTCAAACGCTCGATGAAGACCTGAACCTCAGGTCGGGCATACGGGAACGAGACGGCGTGGAGCTTATGATTTCGACCAGCCTTGATCGGAACGATCCAACCCCGGTCGGCAAAGAAACGGACGCGGTCGGGCGTTTCGATATAGGTGTAGTCGTGCGCACTCGCCATCTGAACCTGCCGGTCCATGGATGACGTGGAACCCCTCAGACTCTGAGCGTCCGCCCCCCCTACCGACGCAACGAGGCCACACGCAAGAATCGCGAACAGAAAGCGAGCACGGGAGGAATTTGGGAGGAGCATCGAATGCGTAGGGCTGAGGCGTGGTACCCCTCCAACGAGGGATGTAGATAGGTAAACATATGTTTTTTGTCGCGCAAGAATTGTGTCTCTTCCTGCGCAAAGTACCTGGCTTTCCTAACCCTTATTGATAAGTCAGAATCCCGTTCCCACTACGAGAAAGGGCCGAGGCCACCAAAGCGACCCCGACCCTTTTGTCGTCGAGCGGTCACGAACGACGGATTCGATGAGACCTTTCCTTTGTCAGATCACTCTGCGGTCGCAGCCGCATAGCGATCGGCGACTTTGTCCCAATTCACAACGTTCCAGAAGGCCGCGAGATAGTCCGGACGGCGGTTCTGGTAGCTCAGATAGTACGCATGTTCCCAGACATCGACTCCCAAAATTGGAGTCATCCGAGTCATGTAAGGATTGTCCTGGTTGGCCGTCGCGGTCACGGCGAGGTCTCCGGAACCATCAACCACCAGCCATCCCCAGCCCGAGCCAAACTGCCCCCCGGCAGCCGCCTGAAACTGCGCCTTGAAGGCATCGAGCGACTCGAACGTTGCATCGATGGCGGCACCCAGGGAACCACTCGGCGCACTAGCGCCACCGGGCGTCATGACATCCCAAAAGAGTGCGTGATTGATGTAGCCGCCGCCATTGTTGCGAACACCACCGCGGATCGAGTCAGGAAGCGAAGCAAGGTCAGAGACAAGTTCGATGGCAGATTTGCCGTGAAAATCGACGTGCCCCTCGAGTGCTCCGTTCAGTTTGCTGGTATATCCGGCGTGGTGCTTGCCGTGGTGGATCTCCATCGTGCGCGCATCGATGTGGGGCTCGAGCGCATCGTGCGCGTAGCCGAGATCGGGAAGGTCAAAGGGATAGGCCATCGTTGCCGGACTCCTAGGCTGACTAGCTTGCTTGGGTGGGGTGGCCAAAGAAGCCGTCCCAAGGCGACTTATTCTTCGCTAGCTTGGAGACGGCAGGGCCGCGTGGAGGGATAATACCCGACTCGGTTCCGGTCAGCAAACCTCGAACGGACCGGCTCACCGGTGGTCGATCAACCCCGAGAACGAAGAATTCTGCTCGTCGATTGTGACGCGTTCTTCGTGCAGGTTGCACGCCTCGAGGACCCCGATGGGGCCGGAAAAGCGGCCCTGCTCATCGTCGGTGGATCTGCCACGGGACGAGGAGTCGTCACGTCGGCTTCCTATGAGGCACG
>CAWVXN010000583.1:0-2255 GCA_963933695.1 uncultured Myxococcales bacterium
GAGCCCGGCGGCTCCCTGCCCGCTTCGGTCCTGGTCTCGGATTTTCCTGCCGCTTCTTCTGTCTCCGCTTCGGCATCCAGTCCGGCGCCCGGCAAGCCGCGTACGGTCCCGCTTCCATTGACCACACAATTGGCCGCCTTCGACCCGGGGTGCCGAAAGCCGGGCGGGACTTTCGGGTCCCTCGAACACTAGAGCCGATCCACCGAATCGGCCTCGCCGGACCCTCGCGTGACCGGGGGCGTGTTCGGGTGTGTTCGGGTGTGTTCGGGCGTGTTCGGGCGTGTTCGGGCGGATGGGTCGTGACCGGGGGCCCGATCACGACCCTAGGCGGCGCCACTCCCCGGGAGCCACGACACGCGACAGCTGCGCTGTTCCCAGGGTGTGAGACACTTCACAGCACCCTCACCAAAAATCCTGCAGTCTTAAACCGGCATTGACCCGTGGGGGCGTCCCGCTTCGGTAGTTCTTGGAGTCGCCGCGGCAACTGTGCATAATGGTCTTAACAAAATTGCGGACGCTGAGCGTGCCGCAAAGGTTTCCCAATGACTCTTCGACTCTCTATTCGCTTGACGCTTGCAGTTTTCGCCGCGCTCGGCGCTTTGACAACGACGATGATCACTGCCCGCCCGAGCTCCGCCGGCGCGACGCCCACCCCCTACCTGTGCGAAGTGACCATGGGACCCGGGCAATGCATGTGCGCGGCCCCAACACCGCCGCCGCCTGCGCCACCGCCGCCGCCCCCCCCCGAAATCCCGATCGTCCTCACCCAAACAACCGCCGACCTCTGTCTCTACGTCGCCTTCACAGATCCCTTGCCCAGTCCGATTGTGACGCCGGTGTCGGAAAACCCGGAGTTGGAAGTCCCCTGCCTGAATGCCAGCGGTAGCGAGTTGTGCGCATTCCAACTGTCGTTCTCCCTTGCCCCAGGAATCGACCATGGTTTCGTCCCCGATGCGTCGATGGATGCTCACCAGATCCCGCCAAATGCCTGGCGCGTCAATTGGCTCGCCGACGGCGGGGTGGCTCTGCACCCCCTTAAGCCCAAGTACATCGGAACCTTGACGGTGACTGGCGACGACGTTCAGGTTGCCGATGCCAAGTTGCTAATCGCAGCCAACAGCCTGGCGGTCAAGACCAACCTGACCCTGGTCTCCGTCAACCAAGGACCCATCGCGGTGCCCGAACCCGCGCACGGCGCCCTGCTTGCTGGAGGTCTTTTCCTGCTCGGCCTCCTGGCCCGAAGAAAAACCCGACGCGCGAGCGCAGCGATCCTCCTGCTGGCATGCATCGGTGGGGGTGCGACCCCCGTCGGTGCACAAACCCTTCAATACACCCACGGCATGGTGAACGCCGAGTTCGGACTCGAGAATCCTTCGGAACTCGGCAGTGTCATCGCTGGGGTGGGGGATCTGAACGGCGACGGCGTCGAAGATATGGCGATCGGATTTCCTGGAGCGCTCGATGGCCAAGGCGGCGTTTTGTTGGCCTTCTTGCGCCACGACGGAACCGTCGACCAGACCCAACTCATCGCCGGCGGAGAAGGGGGCCTGCGGCTCGGGGCCGAGGATGGCTTCGGAAGCGCCTTGGCCATCCTCACCGATGTGGACGGTCCCGGGCCTGGAGCGGTCGCCCTGGCGGTTTCGGCCCCTTACGCGTCCGGGGGCGCCGGAGCGATCTGGCTGCTGATCCTGACGCCGGATCCCACGGGCCCACATCCCGTCGAAATCGTCTCCGCGGTGGCGATTCCCACGGATGAGCCCGCGCATTCCCTGGCGGCTCTCGAGGACCTGAACGGCGACGGCCGTCCCGAACTTGCCCTCGGCCAGGAGAACTTCGCTGGCCCGTTCTGCTTCGGTGGGGACTGCGGAGCGATTCAGATTTTGCACATCGGTCTTGGCGGTGAGGAATCCGTCTTCGGACCGCATATCACCGAACCCACGGGTCTCACTCCGGGTTCTCGCTTTGGCGCGGCGGTAGCCGGCCTGGGCGACCTCAATAATCACGACGGTTTCTCCAGCTACATGGCCGTGGGCGCCCCGGGCGATACCAGCGGAACCGGAGCGGTGTGGATTCTCTCGCTGGAAGACGCGGGTTCCTTCGCCAGTGGCTCGGCGCTCAAACACGCTGCCGGCGTGTTGTCCAGCGCATCCGCCCCCCCTCAAGTCGAAGACTTTTTCGGGGAGAGCCTGGTTGCCGCGGGCGATCTCGATGGCAACGGCACCATGGACCTGGTGGTGGGATTGCCCGGGCGCGAC
>CAWVXN010000584.1:0-2249 GCA_963933695.1 uncultured Myxococcales bacterium
CGCCCGGCGCCCGAGAGATCCGCAGAAAAAATCTCCAATATTTGTTGAAGGATTCGATTTTCGTTAGTTTTCTCAAATACTTAGACTCGGGCGCCCCCTCTGAAAACCCGACGCCGGACCCGGAGACCTCGATGCCAAAGACACCCCACCTCGAACAACCCGACCGCCCCTGGTTGATTCGCACCTATTCGGGCCACTCCTCGGCCCAGGCCAGCAACGCACTCTATCGCCGCAATCTAGCCAGCGGACAAACCGGGCTCTCCGTGGCCTTCGACCTGCCCACCCAGACCGGTTATGACTCGGACCATGCCCTGGCTCGAGGCGAAGTGGGCAAGGTGGGCGTGCCCATCTGCCACATCGACGACATGAGCACCCTCTTCGACCAGATCCCCCTGGACCGAATGAATACGTCCATGACCATCAACGCCACCGCGGCTTGGCTGCTGGCACTTTACGTCGCCGCCGCCGAACGCCAGGGCGTCCGCCCCGACACCCTTCAGGGCACCACCCAAAACGACATCATCAAGGAGTACCTATCCCGGGGCACCTATGTCTTCCCCCCCGAGGCGTCCATCCGCATGACCAGCGATATCGTCGCCTACACGGTGGAAGAGATCCCCAAGTGGAACCCGATCAACATTTGCTCCTACCACTTGCAGGAAGCCGGGGCGACCCCGGTCCAGGAAATCGCCTTCGCCATGGCCAATGCCGTGGCCGTCCTCGACGCCGTGCGCGCCCGGGACGACGTTCCCGAGGAGACCCTGGGTCGAGTCTTTGGACGCATCTCTTTTTTCCTCAACGCCGGTATCCGCTTCGTGGAGGAAACCTGCAAGTGCCGGGCGATGACCGCGCTCTGGTCGGAACTCGGCCGCGAGCGTTACGGCATCGAGGACGAGCGGATGCTGCGCTTCCGCTACGGGGTTCAGGTCAACAGCCTGGGCCTCTCCGAGGCACAACCCGAGAACAATATCGTGCGCATCGCCCTGGAAGCCCTGGGCGTCACCCTGTCCCGGGATGCCCGCACACGCTCACTGCAACTGCCCGCGTGGAACGAGGCCCTGGGCCTGCCGCGCCCCTGGGACCAGCAACTCTCGCTGCGCACCCAGCAGATCCTCGCCTACGAGACCGATCTCCTGGAGTACCCTGATCTCTTCGAGGGCTCCCACGTCATCGAGGCCCGCACCGAGGCTCTACTTCAGGATGCCCGCACCGAGTTGCAGAAAGTTCTGGAAATGGGCGGCGCGGTGAGCGCCGTGGAGAATGCATATATGAAGCAGGCCCTGGTGGAGAGCCATACCCTCCGCATCCGGGCCATCGAAAGCGGGGAGCAGACCGTGGTCGGCGTCAACCGCTTTCAAGAAACCACCGACTCGCCCCTCACTACCCAAGGCGAGGGCTCGATCCTGAAAGTCGATGACTCCGCCGAGCGCGAACAAGTCGAGCGCCTCCAAAGCTTCCGCAGCGCGCGCAACAGCGCCGACGCCCAGGCGGCACTCCAGGGAATCGCCGACTGCCTGAAGAACGGCGACAACATCCTGCCCGCGTCCATCCGAGCAGCCCACGCCGGGGTCACCACCGGCGAGTGGGCCGACACCCTGCGCCGACTCTTTGGCGAGTACCGGGCCCCCACCGGTGTGGGCGCCGCTCGGAGCGTTAGCGCGGGCGAGGACACCGATGGACTGCGAGCCCGGGTGGATGCTCTCTCGGAAACCCTGGGCCGGCGGCCCAAAATTCTTGTCGGCAAACCCGGTCTCGACGGCCACAGCAACGGGGCCGAACAGATCGCGGTCAAAGCCCGGGACGTGGGCATGGAAGTGGTCTACGACGGAATCCGTTTGACCCCGGAAGAAATCGTACAGTCCGCCCGGGACGAGGGCGTGCACGTCATCGGCCTTTCCATCCTGTCGGGTTCCCACGGCGTCCTCGTGCGGGACGTTCTTGAGCGACTGGACAAGGAGGGACTCCAGGGCCTGCCAGTGGTCGTGGGCGGAATCATTCCCGACGACGACGCGGCGGCCCTGCGCGCGGCCGGAGTGAAGCGGATCTACACCCCGAAGGACTTCAACCTGACCCGGATCATGGGGGATATCGTCGACATCGTGGGCGAAGCCGCTCCGTGAGCCGGCCCGGCCGAAGAGCCGTCAGCCAAATCCTCGAGGGCCTCGCGGCGGGAGACCGCACCGCCGTCTCGGAAGCCCTGAATCTCGTGGATGATCGGCGTCCCGAGCAACGCGAAGCCGCCCTTGAAC
>CAWVXN010000585.1:0-2240 GCA_963933695.1 uncultured Myxococcales bacterium
CAGTCGCACCAACGTCCGCATCGACGACGACGGCGTGACCCTCGAGCGCCTCCCGGTCGCAACCAGTTCCTTTTCGAGCATGGCCCCCGCTCCGGCCGCTCCCGTGCAGATCCACAATGTAGCCAACGGGACGTCTGCCCTTGATGCCGTCAACAAGAGCCAGCTCGACGCCCTATACGAGGCCTCTTCCAACCAGCTCCAGGCCGCCCGGGAAGAAGCCTTCCGAGGAGTGGCCATCAGCAATGCCATGGAAGTATTCCTCCCGGATCCTGGCAAGCGGTTCCGCATCAACGTCGGAATGGGCTACTACAAGAACGAATCCGCCCTGGGTATCACGGGGTCAGGCCGGGTCGGCGAAGATGTCGGTCTCTACTTTGGCGTGGGGGGCGACACTTCCTTCGAAGACGTTGGAGGGAAGGCCGGGGTGAGCCTGCAGTGGTAGGCCACAATTCACCGGCCCCGACGTGTCTCGAGAGTCACCCCTGCTTTTGAGCGGCCTGGCAATCGAGCGGCCCTGTCTTTAAAGGCGGCTCTCATCCGTCACATTCGCCGGACGACCGCCTTCAGTGGAATCCACATAGCCAAGGGTGCGAAAGGCGAGAAGGGTTCGGGCGAGTACGGTGGTGGCGAGAACCACTACCCATACGCCGGTGCTCAACCAGAGATAGTCTGGCAGAAGAAGGAATAGGCTGTAGGCGATGCCTGTCTCGCCCCCTTCGGCGAGTCCCGCCCCCAGGCGCAAGCCGCGATCGTCTCGAGGCGCCATCGCCTGTTTCGCCTCCTGCATACCCAACGCCAGGGCGCTCGTAATGCACACGACATAGAGAAAGAGCATCGCCATCCACCGGAGCTGAAATTCCGGCGCCGCATAGGCAAACCCGAGCACCATCGCGCCATAGGCCGCCATGTCGAGCACTATGTCCAGGTAGGCCCCAAAATTGCTCTCAAGCCCAGATTGGCGCGCCCAGAGACCGTCCGTCCCGTCCGCCAAACGGGAGAGCCACCAGAGCGCAAAGGCCAACCCCCAGAAATCCAGCGCCACCGCGACACTCGCGCAAATTGCGATAACAAAACCCAGCGCGCTTACTTGGTTCGGTGTCACACCCAAGCGCGCGTACAGGGCGAGCACCGGAGCCACGAAACCCGGGAGAAGCGCGCGGAAGGCATTATCGATCAAGTGTCTCTCCCAAAGGGAACCAGGCCCAAGAGTTCGGCGAACCGCTCAAAGTTAGGCGAGAGGCCTACTCAAAGGAAGGTAGCCCCATCAAGCACTTCCTTGGGCCATCAACTCCTTCAGCGGATCGCCCGCTTCATAGCGCGCCAAAAGTTTCTCGGCATCGAACTCGACGCCAATCGGGTTGGCGGCGAAACTGGGGCCGTCCATCCAGCCCTTGAGTTCGGCCTCGGTGGCGAAGTTGTCCACCTGGAACTCCAGGCGGGTCCCATCCGGATCCTCGTAGTAGATCGACGTAGTCGGCCCGTGGTTGATCGTCCACACCGGTTTGATGCCCGCATCCCGTAAGCGCTTGTAGCTGGACATCAGGTCGCCGAAATCATCAAACCCATAGGCGAAATGATCCAGTCCTGCGGCCTGGGCCGGAGAGCCCTCCGCCTGGGCAGTCGCAATCAGCGCAATGCGGTGATGTTCCTCATCGTAAGTCAGGAAGGCCACGAACTCATTCTGAAAAACAGTTCTTGTCCCCAGTACCTCGGCATACCAGGCAACTGCTTCGTCGAGTTTTCGGGTGCGCAAAACTACATGGGCAAACTTGGCGGGAGAAATGATCTTTTCCGTACTCACTTTCCTCATTCTTCGCCCTTCTCAATCGGCGCTCTCGCGCGACTCGGTCCATCACTCGGCGGATGCCGAGCGGGCACCCCGAACCAGTCGGCCAGGCCGAATGCCGGTCAGTTCACCGTTCTCGCAAATGGTTTGCCCAGCGACGAGGGTCTTCCGATAACCCTGGGCCTTCTGGATCAGACGCTTTCCCCCGGTTGGCAGGTCAAAGACCATCACAGGGGATTCCAGGCGAAGAGCCTCCCAATCGATCAAGTTCAGGTCTGCACGCAGACCCGGCAGGATGCGGCCTCGATCTTCGAGGCCAACCAGGTCCGCGGTATCCGCAGTCTGGAACTTGACCAGCATCTCCAGGGGGATTTTCTCACCTCGAGATCGATCTTTGCCCCAATGCGACAGGAGAAAAGTGGGGAAACTCCCGTCACAGATCATCCCGCAATGG
>CAWVXN010000586.1:0-2239 GCA_963933695.1 uncultured Myxococcales bacterium
GTCGGGTCGGGGGTCGGGTCAGAAGTCGGGTCGGAAGTCGAGTCGGAAACAGGAGCCGAACGAGACGAGGCCGGCGCGCCGAGCAAAGCCAACGCCGCGGTCGCGATATCCCCGACGGCCAATCCCTGGCTGGCTAGGGATTCCCCGTGCTCCACCAGTTCGTCCGAGACGCCCAGGCAACGGACCGGCACCACAACCCCGTGCTCGGCCAATAGCTCGAGCACCGCACTGCCAAACCCACCGGCCACCCGATGCTCTTCCACCGTCAGCACCGCACCGCACCGGGACGCCAGGGGCAGCAATCTGTCCGCGTCCAGAGGGCGGACAAAGCGCGCGTTGACCACGGCAGCGGAAACACCCTGGTTCGAAAGCTCCTGGGCGGCTTCCAAGGCCGGGTGGGCCAGGGTTCCGATGGCCACGATCAGCACGTCCTCGCCATCGCGCAGCAACTCGGACTCGCCAATCGGAATTGCCTTGATGTCGGGATCCATAGGAACGCCGAAACCACTGCCCCGAGGAAAGCGCACCGCCGCTGGTCCCGGATAGCGAATCGCCGTGGCCAGAAGGTGTTGGAGCTCGTTCTCGTCCTTGGGCGCCATCACCAGGGTATTGGGAAGGTTTCGAAAGTACGCAATATCGAGCAGCCCTTGGTGGGTGGCCCCATCGCCGCCCACCAACCCAGCCCGATCCAGGGCAAAGGTCACGTCCAGGTTCTGAAGGCAGACATCGTGCACCACCTGGTCGTAGGCGCGCTGGAGAAATGTCGAATAGATCGCGGCAACGGGCTTCATGCCCTCGCTGGCCAGGCCCGCCGCAAAGGTCACGGCGTGCTGCTCGGCGATACCCACGTCGTAGAAGCGCTCGGGAAATTTGCGCTCAAAACGGTCGAGTCCGGTTCCCGGCGCCATGGCGGCGGTAATCGCCACGATGCGATCGTCCTCCCGGGCCAAACGAATCAGGGTATCGGAGAAGATCCGCGTGTAGGAGGGGGGCGCCGACTTGGCCGGGGCAAACTCGCCGGAATCCACGTCGAAACGCGTCACCCCATGGTATTTGAGCGGGTTGGCCTCGGCGGGCGCATACCCGTGCCCCTTCTCGGTCACCACATGGATCAGCACCGGGCCACTGCCCTCTGCCACCATTTGCTTGGCGTTCTCGAAGGTCTCCAACAGGATTTCCATCCGGTGCCCTTGAATCGGGCCCACGTAACGAAAGTTCAAGGCTTCAAAGAGTAGTCCGGGAGAGAAGAAAACCTTGAGCGACTCCTCGGCCTTCCTGGCCCAGTGGAGCATGTCCCCGGGTAGGCTGCCCAGGAACTCCTTTGCCCAGCCCTTCATGCGGCGCACCATGGGGGCCGACATCTTGCGCGAGAGGTACGAGGACATGGCACCCACGTTCGGTGAAATCGACATCTCGTTGTCGTTCAACACGACGATTAGGTTGCGTTCCTGGATGTGCCCCGCATGATTGAGCGCTTCGAACGCCATGCCTGCGGTCATCGCCCCGTCGCCGATCAAAGCGATCACCACGCCGTCTTCGCCGCGATGAAACCGGGCCCGGGCCATGCCGAGCGCCGCCGAGATCGAGGTACCGGCGTGGCCCGCACCAAAATGATCGTACTCTGATTCGCTTCGCCTTAGGAATTTTGAAATGCCATTGGCCTGGCCGATGCGATCGAATTGGGTCCGCCGGCCGGTCAGCATCTTGTGGGGATAGCCTTGGTGGCCCACGTCCAGAACCAAGCGATCCCGAGGCGTATCGAAGACGTAGTGAATGGCGGTGATCAGTTCCACAGCGCCCAGGCTCGAGGCCAAGTGGCCACCGGTCTGGGAAACCTGTTCGAGGATCTCGCTGCGAATCTCGTCTGCGACCTGCTCCACCTGATCCCGAGGCAGCGCCCGCAGATCCGCCGGAGAATCGATGTCATGGAGCAGTCGCCGGGAACTCATACGTCCCTCCGCACGGCAAAGTGTGCCAGGGCCCGAAGGGGTTCCGCGCCCTCACCGGCGCCTTCCAGCCCCGCCAACCCCGCCTGGAGCAGAGCCTCGGCGCGCGCCCGGGAGGCCTCGACCCCCTCGATGGCCACCAGCGAGCAGCTGTCATCTTCGTCGGCATCCAGGCAGTCGTCGGCGATCTGGAATGCCACACCGATCGTGTGACCGAAAGTCGCCAACTCGGCTAGACGTTCGTCGCCTGCGCCGGCCAGAGGCTTGGTGCTCTTGTCGACCTTGATGCCGGG
>CAWVXN010000587.1:0-2235 GCA_963933695.1 uncultured Myxococcales bacterium
CCGAGGCGCGGCCCTGTGGCTGCGTTTCGAGGATCTCGACCCCCAGCGCTGTCGCCCGGAGTACCTGGTGGCCATGCGGGAAGCCCTCACCTGGCTGGGTCTCGATTGGGACGGGGAGGCGCGCCAATCCGATTCGGCGAACGCCCACGACGAGGCCCTTGAGACCCTCGCGGCGGCAGGGTTGCTGTACCCCTGTTTGTGCAGCCGCGCGCAGTTGGGGGCCGAGGTTCTGCGGGCCCCGGATGGCAGCGCTCGTTATCCCGGTACCTGCCGCCCCCGCCCCCTGCCCAGCGCGGGCCAAGGGGGTTGGCGCGCTTGCCCGGATGCCCTGCGCCTGAGGTTGCCCGCCGGGCGCATCGAACTCAGGGACGAAAACGGCAGCGACTTGTCCCAATCCCCCGCCGAGGCCTACGGGGATCCGGTGGTCCGTCGTCGAGATGGGGCGGTGGCCTACCACCTAGCCAGCGTGGTGGACGATCGCCAAGTGGGGGTGACCCGGGTCGTGCGCGGACGCGACCTGGCGCCGAGTAGTGCCGTCCAGGTGGCGATCGGTCGGGTGCTGGGCCACCCGGCCCCCCGCTATCGCCACCACCTTCTTCTGCTCGAGGCCCGGGGCGAGAAGTTGGCCAAATTTCATGGCGCCGTGGGCTTCGAGGCCCTGGCCGCCCGTTACTCCGCGCCCGAACTCTGCGGGCTTCTGGCCCAGGCCTGCGGGCTGCGCCCGGATTCCGACCCCCTGCACCCCGCAGATTTATTGTCGGGCTTTCGTTGGTCGGGGGTGAGAGAGCAGGATCGTCCAATGCATTGGGATGGCCAGGTACTCGGCCTCGGTGACTAACGGGTTCTTGCTCTTTGCCTCGCCTTCTTCGACACTCCCGGTGCGAACAAGCGGAACTTATTCATGCTCACCCCGGCCCGACACCCACGCTGACGAATCGAGGCGGATAGAATTCATGGCGTTTCGGTTTTGCGTGCTGACTCCCGCTCCTTTCCGCGCCTCGCCCAGGACTTTTCATCGAGGCCTTTTTCAACACGCGCTTTTTCAGTGGTTTGGGGCCGCCGCCAAGCGAATGCAGCAACCGATCCTTTTGTTGGGGGTGATGCTGGCGTTCGGACTCGGGTGCGCGCCGGAGCCGGAGCCGGAGCGCGCCAATTTTGTCCTCGTCACCCTGGACACCACCCGTCCGGATCACCTGGGGCCCTACGGATACGCCGCCGCCGAAACGCCGAACCTCGACCGTTTCGCCCAGGGCGCCCGGGTCTACGAGCGCGCCTATGCGACTTCGTCCTGGACCCTGGCCTCCCACGCCTCGATCCTGACCGGCCTGTTGCCCCGGCAGCACGGCGCCCCGAGCATGCCCAAGGGAGCGAACCGCAGCCTCGGCTACGGGGTGCGGCCCCTTTCCGATTCATTTCTGACCCTGGCGGAAATCCTGGCCGGGGCGGGCTACCGAACCGGCGCAGTGGTCGCGGGTCCCGCGCTCAGCCGGGAACTGGGCATCGCCCAGGGCTTTGAGTTCTACGAGGACGAGCTAAAGGGGCCGGAGAAGCGGGTCCACGGCAAGCGGGCGGAGGAGACGACGGACCTCGCCCTGGAACTGGTGCAGGCCTTCGGCGATCAGCCCTTCTTTCTCTTCGTCAACTACTTCGACCCCCATGCCCCCTATGCGCCGCCGCACGCCGGCCCGGCCGGGTCGCAGCAACCGGAAGCGCCCATGGAGCCACCGCTCGTCGTTCGTTATCTCCACCGACTTTCCGAAGGGGTCCCCGCGCGCGAGCGCGAGACCATGGCTGCGGACGAACGCGCCGAGCTTCGCCGGATGCGGGCGGGATACGACGCCGAGATCGCGTACATGGATTTTCACCTGGGCCGATTGCTTCGCGCCGTTGAGGCCTTGCCCGCTGCAGAAAACACCTGGGTGATCATTACCGGCGACCACGGCGAAAGTTTCGGCGAACACTATTTCTTGAGCCATGGCGCCCACCTTTACGAGGACAACGTGCGGGTTCCCCTGCTGGTTCGCCGTCCCGGGGGCGAGGCGGAGCGCCGAATCCGCGAGCCGGTCCAGAATCATGCGCTGTTCGGTACGATTCTCGACGCCGCTGGCCTGGCCCGGCCGGGCTGGGCTCGGCCCCTCCCCGGCGATAATGAGATGTCGCAGAGGGAAATCGTGCTTGAAGTGCATCGCAGCGATTCGAATATTCGGATTGGCGGCGAATTCTTTGATCGTGACC
>CAWVXN010000588.1:0-2233 GCA_963933695.1 uncultured Myxococcales bacterium
TCGAGGCCGGCGCCAAGGTCACGGGGCAAAAATTTTATTACCTGAAGAACGAAGCGGCCCTCCTCGATCTGGCCCTTCAACGCTTTGCGCTGGAACACGTCATCGCCGAGGGCTTCACCCCCATGGCCACCCCGGACCTGGCGCGCCCCGCGATCCTGACCGGGCTTGGCTTCAACCCCCGTGGCCAGGAATCCCAGATCTATTCCATCGAGAACCACGACCTCTGCCTGGTGGGCACCGCCGAGATTACCCTGGGCGGATTGGGGGCCGATCGCATTCTGGACGAAGCCGACTTGCCCCTGCGCGTGGCGGGCATCTCCCATTGTTTCCGCACCGAGGCCGGTGCCCACGGGCGCGAGAGCAAGGGCCTCTACCGGGTTCATCAATTCAGCAAAACCGAGATGTTCGTCTTCTGTCGTCCCGAGGACAGCGAGGCCGAACTCGATCGGCTGCTCGCCATCGAGCAGAAGATCTTCGATGCCCTGGAAATCCCCTACCGGGTCATCGAGGTCGCCAGCGGAGACCTCGGCGCACCGGCCTACCGGAAATTCGACATCGAAGCCTGGATGCCCGGCCGAGGCGACAACGGCAGCTGGGGAGAAGTCACCAGCGCTTCGAATTGCACCGACTTCCAGGCCCGCAGGCTCAAGACCCGCTACCGCAAGGCGGATGGCGGGAAACCCGAAATCGTCCACACCCTCAACGGAACGGCGCTCTCCAATGCCCGGGCGATCCTCGCACTGGTCGAGATCCACCAGCGCGCCGACGGCAGCATCGGAATCCCCCAGGCCTTGATCCCCTTCCTGGGCCGGGATTCCATCGGGCCCCGCTGAGTCCGGTCGATTGGCCGCTCAAACGAAGCAGCAAGGTTCCGGCGCCGGCGTAAATCCCCCCGAGGCTCGGGGTCTGGTGCTCGGCACCGCCGGGCACATCGATCACGGCAAGACCGCGCTGATTGGCGCTCTGACCGGGACCCAGACCGATCGCCTCCCCGAGGAGAAGGCCCGGGGGATCACCATCGATCTCGGCTTCGCGGCCCTGGATCTGCCCGGCTTCGGGCGGCTTTCCGTGGTGGACGTTCCGGGCCACGAGGGTCTGGTGCGCACCATGGTTTCCGGGGCCAGCGGAATCGACATGCTGCTGCTGGTAGTCGCCGCCGATGAGAGCGTGATGCCCCAGACCCGGGAGCACGTGGCGATCTGCGATCTGCTCGGCATCGAAACCGCCGTGGTCGCCCTCACCAAGACCGACTTGGCCGACGAAGAAATGATCGAACTCTCCAGCGAAGAAATCAGCGAACTCCTGGCCTCAACGCGCTTGGCCGGCGCGCCCATCGTGCCGGTTTCCTCCCAGACCGGAGTCGGTCTCGATGCCCTGCGCAGCGCCTTGATGGAAGCCGCCCAGGGCGCCCGGCCGCGGACTCCCCGCAACGGCCCACCCCGCCTGGGGGTCGACCGGGTCTTCGCCATGCGAGGCTTCGGCACCGTGGTCACGGGAACCCTGATCGGCGCACCCCTGCACCTGGGCGACCGCATCGAGATTCAGCCCTCGGGCCTCAGCGCGCGAATTCGGGGCTTGCAGAGCCATGGCCAGGAGAGCGAGAGCGCGGCGCCGGGCACGCGCTGCGCAGTGAACCTCCAGGGCCTGGAAGTCGCCGATCTGCGCCGGGGGGACGTGGTGACCCATGCCGACCGTTTGGCGGCCACGCTTAGCGCCGACGTGCACCTGTATTGGCTCGCCACCTCGCCCGCCGCCGATGCCATCACGTCGGTGGAGGTTCTGGTGGGAACCGCCGAGCGGCGCGCCCACCTGGCGGCCATCGGGAAGTCCGGCTTCGTTCCCGGCGAGGACGGCTTCGCCCGGCTCCACATCGACGGCGAGGCACTGGCCCTTCTCCCCGGCGACCGTTTCATCGTCCGCGGCTTCGCGAAAAGCGCCACCGCCGGAGCCACCGTGGGCGGCGGGATCGTATTGGATTGTGCCCCCCCCCAGCGACGGCGCAGCGACCCTGCGCTGCTGAGCGAACTCGAACGCCTGAAAACCGGCGACCGCGCCGAGGGACTCCGAGCCCGCATCCAGCGCGCGGGCTACTCGGGATGCACCGCCCCAGACCTCGCCCGGGAAACCGGACTGCTCCCCGCCGAAGTGGACGAAATCCTGCGCGGCCCGGAGAGCCCGGGGGGCGTTCTCGAGGCTGGCGGACACCGCTGGGTGGATGCGGACATGACCCATC
>CAWVXN010000589.1:0-2209 GCA_963933695.1 uncultured Myxococcales bacterium
CCCGGCGGGGGAAACTCCGCACGATCCGCCGCTTCGAACGCCAGAATCGCGTCCTCAAAAAAGGCCGGGTCCGTGGCGGCGGCCGACATGAAATGCTTCAGCCCAACCCATGCCCCCAGCACGAGAAGGACCAGGCTCAGCCCCGCCCCCCATGCGATTCGCTTGCCCATCACGCCCTCCCCTGGTCGGCCTCATCCCCGGCGAACCCCGAAATCAATAGCCAAGGCGGCACGCGCTTCGCTCGCCACGCCCAGAACTCTGTGCACCCGGCCCGGACCACCCGGCCCGCCCCGCTCCCCATTGCGGCCAAGCTGGACTAGGGTACCCGCCGCTATGAGCCACGCCCTGCCCTGGATCTTCCCGATACTCGCCCTCACGACCTGGATCGTGATCCCCCTCTATGCCGGCCTCCGGCGGGGACGCTTTTACGCGATTTTTAGCGCCATCGTGCTGGCTCTGGCCTCTATTGGCGGAGGCCTCGTCTTCCACCGCCTGGGCGATTGGGTCCCGGCCCAGGCCCTTCCCGGGTTCCAGGCGGCCTTCGCCTATGGGATGGCCGCCACCTCGGCGCATTACGCGTCCCTGGTGAATGCCCGCATGCGGGGCCCGGTCTTTCGCGCCCTGATCTCGATCCCGGGACAGGTTTTCCTGGCTTCGGGCTTCATGGCGACGTTCTGGTTGTTGGCGCTGCTGGTGCCTCGCTTACTGCTTTGGGCAGTCGGCGCCGATACGGCGCTTCGCTGGTCGACTCCCCTGGACTTTCTCCCCTACGCGGTGGGATTGGTGGCCGCGTTCACCTCACCTCGCCTCGTTCCCGAACTCGTGCGCCTGCGCCTGGGCGGCGTGCGCCCGGAGAAATTCCAGCGAATCCCCATGGAGCGGCACCGACGTTCCACTCCCGCCCCCTTGGCCAAGCGCCCCCTGCGCATCGTCCAGATTACCGATCCACACCTCGGGCCCTGGCAATCCGTGGCCCGGCTGCAAAGAATTGTCCAGGGCTTGGTGGAGCGAAACCCGGACCTGATTCTGCTGACCGGGGATTTCCTTACCATGGAGAGCAACGCCACCGAAGGCGCTTTAGCCGAGGCCCTGCTCCCCCTGCAAAAGCTTCCCGGGCGCTGCTTCGCCATCTTCGGCAACCACGATCACGAGGCCCCGGACGAAGTTCGTGCGGGTCTCGCGGCCAACAACGTCCGGTTGCTAGTGGACGACGCCTGCACGGTGCAGACCGAAGCCGGGCCGGTCCAGATCGTGGGCGCCGACTACGTAGGCCGGGAACGCGAAGCTCACCTCAAAACCCTGCTCGGCGATCACCCCCGGCTACCCGATCACCGACGACTCCTCCTGCTCCACGACCCCAGCGCCTTTCACGACCTCCCCGATGACGCCGTCGACCTGGTGTTCTCAGGCCATACTCACGGCGGGCAGATGGGCTTGGTCAGCTTGGGGTTCAACTGGACCGTTCTTTCCCGGTCGCGCTGGCCCGACCACGGGCACTTCGCCAAAGGGACAAATCACCTCTACGTCCATCGGGGCACGGGCTTCTACGGCTTCCCGCTGCGAGTGGGCGTCCCGGGCGAAGCCTCCCTGCTCGAACTCAGCTGGGACTGAGTCCCGCCGAGGCCGCCCGAAGCAGGTCTTGCCCAGCCCCGCCTACCAAGTGTCGATGCAGGGCCGTTTCTTGCTCGTGCGGGACGGTGGCTCGGGAGCCGAGCGCAGGCCACGGGTGATCCACATACGCGTATCCAGCGGATCGATCACCCCGTCGATCTCGAAATGCGACGCCATGTTGATTGCCTTCCCGTGCTCGTACATCCGCGCCACCATTTCCTCGTAGAGCGCCCGACGCTCCTCGGGGTCGGTCTTCGCCTCGAGTTCCTTGCGGAAACCAAGCTTCACCGCCCCCTCGAGCCCCATCCCTCCGAATTCACCGGTGGGCCAGGAAATCGTGAAGAAGGGAGCCCTAAAGCTGCCCCCGGCCATGGCCTGGGCCCCGAGCCCATAGCCCTTGCGAAGCACCACCGTAAAGAAGGGGACGGTCAGGCTCGCGGATGTGACAAACATGCGCGCCGCATGCCGAACCAGGGCGGTCTTTTCAGACTCGGGTCCCACCATGATGCCCGGGGTGTCACAAAGGAAAAGCAGCGGCACATCAAAGGCGTCGCACAGCTGCATGAAACGCGAGGCCTTGTCGGCGCCTTCCCGATCG
>CAWVXN010000590.1:0-2203 GCA_963933695.1 uncultured Myxococcales bacterium
CATTGTCCAGGCGATCCTGGACCTCGTTGGCGAGGGGGATCGTCAGCCCACCGCCGAGCGCGTAGCGGAACGCGCGGGCGTGGGGATCCGCACGGTTTTCCGTCACTTCACCGACATGGAAAACCTCTACGTCGCCATGCGGGACCAAATGAACGCGCAACTCGGGCATGTCCTGGTGGTCGAGCCCGCCCAGGGAAGTCTGGGCTCGCGAATCGATACCTTCATCGAGGCCCGCACCAGCTTGTTTGAACGCATACTCCCCTACGCCCGAGCGACCCATCTCTTGCGCTGGCGCTCGGATTTCCTTCGAGCCCAGTACGTCGAGGACACGAGCAACTTGCGCGATCATCTGCTTGGATGCTTTCCCGAGTTGAAGAAGGCCCCGGCCGATCTGGTGGAAGCAATCGATTGTGCAACGTCCCTGGAGACTTGGGATCGGTTGCGGGATTTACAGGGATTGAGTCGGACAAGAGCGGCTGCCGTTCAGCGGCGAGGGATTGAAGCGCTTCTGGCTCAGCTTACGGGCTGAGAGTTGGGGCCCGGGGGCGATGCCCAGTGGCGCCCAATAAGCGACCCAATAAGCGAGGAGTCAAGGGATGCCGGAAACAGATAAAATCCTGGTCAAGCCAGCGAGTCATGCCGTGGGCGCCGAGGTGGAGGGCGTCGACCTCTCGGCTGGGCTGAGCCCCTCGGCATTGAATACCCTGCGGAAGGCTTTCGCCGCGCACGGCGTACTCTTTTTCCGGAACCAGTCCCTGACCCCGGAGCAGCACATCGAATTCGCCGAGTCTTGGGGGACGATCGTGGTCAATCGATTTTTCACGCCGGTGGACGATTATCCCCAGGTCGCTGAGGTGCGCAAAGAGTCGCACCAGTCCATCAATGTGGGGGGCGGGTGGCACGCGGATCATTCCTACGACGACGAGCCCGCGCTCGGTTCGATTCTCTGTGCGAAGGAATTGCCCGCATCCGGGGGGGACACCCTGTTTGCCGGAATGAGTGCCGCCTACGAGGCTCTTTCTTCGGGGCTGAAGGAGACGTTGTCGGGGATGAAAGCTCGTCACTCGAGCCGACATGTTTTTGGCGAGGAGGCCGATATGCCCGACGACATCCGGGATCGCCTGGGAAATGCCAAGGAGGCTACCCAGGATTCGGTTCATCCCGTGGTGATCACCCATCCGCTCTCCGGGCGAAAGGCGCTCTACGTGAACCCGGGATTCACCGTGGGCTTTGATGGCTGGACCGTCGAGGAGTCGCGTCCGCTTCTCGAATACCTCTATCAACACGCCTCCAGCGAAGCGTTTACCTTCCGGTTTCATTGGGAGCCGGGATCGGTGGCGTTTTGGGATAACCGCGCCACTTGGCACTATGCGCTCAATGATTATCCGGGCCAGCGCCGCTTGATGCACCGAATTACGCTGGACGGCGAAGCGCTGTCGGCTTGATACTGCCCGGTCTCGAAATCCCTAAATGAAGGAGACTCCCATTTCCGGTCCTGCCGCATCATCCTCTTTTGTGTCTGCGCCGAGTCCCCGCGTCAGTGAAGCGATCGAAACGCGTCGGTCGGTTCGGGAGTTCGAGGATACCCCGGTCTCCGAGGCCGACTTACGCGACATCGTCTCGATCGCGAGGGGAGCCGCATCGGGCGGAAACTTGCAACCCTGGAAGCTCTACGTTCTGGCGGGCGAAGCCCTGGCCGAGCTGGTTGACCAGGTGGCGGAAAGAACGAAAACGACGCCCTTCGGTGACGGGCCTGAATACGAAATTTATCCGGCGGAACTCACCGAGCCCTATCGCGCGCGCCGGGCAAGAGTGGCGCACGGAATGTATGAAATTCTTGGAATTGCCAAGGACGACAGCGCGGCTCGACTTGCCCAGATGGCGAAAAACTTTCGCTTCTTTGGAGCACCCGTGGGCATGATCCTGACCATCGACAAGCAGATGGGACCGCCTCAATATGCCGACCTGGGTCTCTTCCTGGGCAATATAATGCTGCTTGCCCGGGAAAAGGGTCTGCACACGTGTCCCCAGGAAGCCTGGTCACTTTGGGGCGCGACCATTCGTGAAGTGCTGGGCCTGGCGGAAAACGAATTGGTCTTCTGCGGCGTAGCCCTTGGATATGCCCTTGAGGATGCACCGGTCAATCAGCTTAGGACCGAGCGCGCTTCGGTGGATGAGATGGCTGACTTCCGTGGCTTCTGAC
>CAWVXN010000591.1:0-2200 GCA_963933695.1 uncultured Myxococcales bacterium
GCGGCCGCGGCATTGGCCTCAAGGTCGCGAATGCGTGCAAGCTTCCCGCTGCCCTCGCCCGCAGCGAATTCCAACGGCCGCATCAGGGCTGCCAGGCTCCGCTCGAGCGGGGTCCGCATCAGGGGAAACGAATTCTGGGGAGGGGCGTTCGCCACGCGATCAAAAACTCCGAGGGATGGGGCGCCGGGAAGGCACCCCCAGGCCCAAGTCTACATCCTCGCGTGAATCTCCTGTAACGAGCGAACCCCGATGGACTCGGCTCGAAGTGCCGCGATGGCGGCCGCCGAGGCCCGGGCCGCGGCCAGGGTGGTGCAGTACGGGATGCCGCGCTGCAGGGCGGCCCGGCGCATGGAGAAGGAATCCTGCACTGCGCGCTTGTCGGCATCCACGGTATTGAACACCAACTGAACTTTGCCGCCCTCGATAAAGTCCACGGTATGGGGCGAATCCTCGTAGGCCTTGTTGACCTTTTCCGACACGATGCCATTGCGCTCGAGGACTTCGGACGTCCCGTCCGTGGCCAGAATCCGAAAACCGAGATTCTCCAGGGTCCGGATCGCTTCCACCACCGACTCCTGATCCCCGCTCCGCATGGAAACCAGCACCGTTCCCTCGCTGGGCAAACTGTTGCCCGCCTCGATCTGGGACTTGGCAAAAGCCCGGCCGAAATCCGAGTCGATTCCCATGACTTCGCCGGTGCTCTTCATTTCCGGCCCCAGCAGCGTATCCACCCCGGGAAATTTCACGAAGGGAAAGACGGCTTCCTTCACCGAGTAATGGGCCGGGACAATTTCCTCGGTGAACTCGAGTTCGGCAAGGGTTTTGCCCGCCATCACGAGCGCTGCCAGTTTGGCCAGGGGACGCCCAATCGCCTTGGAGACAAAAGGCACCGTGCGCGAAGCCCTGGGATTCACCTCGATGACAAAGACCTCACCCCCCTTGACGGCATACTGAACATTCATCAACCCCATCACTCCCAGGCTGAGAGCCAGGTCATGGGTGGAGCGCACGATTTCATCCACCACATCCCTGGGCAGGGAATAGGGGGGCATCGAGCACGCACTGTCCCCGGAATGGACGCCCGCCTCCTCGATGTGCTCCATGATGCCGCCGACCACCACCTGCTGGCCATCGCAGATTGCGTCGACGTCCACCTCGATGGCGTCACTGAGAAAACGGTCCACCAAGACCGGATGCTCCGGGGAAGCCCGTACCGCGAACTGCATATACTCGCGCAGCGCCTCGACATCCCGGACGATTTGCATCGCCCGTCCGCCCAGCACGTAGGAGGGCCGCACCAAAACCGGGTAACCCACTTTCTCGGCGACCGCCTCGGCTTCGGGTGCGCTGCGAGCCACCGCGCCCTCTGGGCGCTTCAGCTTCAGGGACTCCAAGAGTTCATCGAAGCGCTCGCGATCCTCCGCCCGGTCGATGGCATCCGGAGAGGTCCCGATGATTGGGGCACCGGCGCGCTCTAGGGCAACTGCCAGCTTGAGCGGAGTCTGGCCGCCAAATTGGACGATGATCCCGTCGGGCTTCTCCACGTCGACAATGGCCAGCACATCCTCAAGGGTGAGAGGTTCAAAATAAAGCCGATCACTGGTGTCGTAGTCCGTGGACACTGTCTCGGGATTGCAGTTGACCATAATCGTCTCAAAGCCCGCTTCACGCAGGGCAAACACCGCGTGCACGCAGCAATAATCGAACTCAATCCCCTGGCCGATCCGGTTGGGGCCACCCCCCAGAATCATGATTTTTTGACGGTCCGTAGGACGCGATTCGCATTCTTCCTCGTAGGTGGAATAGAGGTAAGGGGTATGCGCCTCGAATTCTGCCGCACAGGTATCCACCCGCTTATAGACCGGCGTCACACCCAACCGTTTGCGCGTCGCACGGACCGCGTCCTCGTCGGTGTTCCAAAGTTCGGCCAGACGCAGATCGGAAAACCCCATCTGCTTGGCGGGTCGCAGCCAGGCTTCACGCTGTTCGGTATCCGCCGCCACAAGATCCTGCTCGGCGAGAACGATTTCCTCAATCCTGCCCAGGAACCAGGGGTCGATCCACGAGGCTCGATGGATTTCCTCCACCGACCAGCCTCGGCGAAAGGCCTCAGCAACGGCCCAGGGGCGTCCTGGGCGCGGTATTACCAGGGACTCCAACAACTTCTCCCGGGCCTCGGGGCCGGCGGGGAGATCCGGGG
>CAWVXN010000592.1:0-2197 GCA_963933695.1 uncultured Myxococcales bacterium
GGGCGCGACCCAGCCGTTGCGCCAGAGTGCGGCGGTGCGAAAGCCTTCCTCCCGCATGATCTCAGCCGGCAGTCGGGCTCCTTCGGTGAGCGCGTGGGGATAGCGGACAACACCGGTCCGAATGGGATAGAGCCCGGTCCAGAGCGAAGCCATGGAGGCCTTGGTCCAGGAGGATTGGGCAAGGTGATGGGCGAAGAGGATGCCGGTCTCGGCTAGTTGGTCGATGTTCTGGCTGGTCTCGCGGCCGTATCCGTAAGCGCTAAGGCGCTCGGCTCGGAGGGTGTCCACCAAGATGAAGATGACATTGAGGTCGGTTCGCTCTCCGAGTTCGGCGATTGCCTCCACGGGTGCCGTGGTTCGGGGGTCACCATCGAATCGAATTCCAAGGGCCAGATAGACGGCCCCCATTACGATACCCAATGCGATATAGGCGTAGATGAAGATCCGGTTGCGGCTAGGCATTCAAAAGAAAATACACAATCCGTTACGCCAGGAGAGCAAATCGAACATTCGGGCGAAGCGCTTATCGCCGTCATGATGGCTACATCGTGCCAGGCTTTTGAGCGGCTTCGGCATTGGCCTATACAAGCATCGGGCCGCGTGCTGACCTTCCGGGGGTTGATTCCCTCCCCGGGAAGTAGTACGCGACCCGAACCCGAATTGCATTGCTCGTGGTTGGCTGTTGATCGTCCACCGTTGGGACAGATCGTCAGCCAGTTTTACTGTCGATTCTTCCGGCGGAGAAGAGGCACGCTCAAAACCCCTCCTGCCATGTAGAGCAAGGGCAGAGCAATGAGCCCAGCCCTGAGCATATTCGTGGCTGACGGTTCAGGGACGAAGGTCAGCCGCAACTGCGCCATGACGGTACCGTCGTCCGCCGTTAGGCCGCCTGTGTGATACAGCGAGGCCGAGACGAGTTGAATCGATCCGTCGTTTCCCGACGCCGTCCTGTTGTCATATCCCGTGGCGGTCTGAACGGAAGCCACGATGCCGAAATTGTCGGAGGCGACGACCTGGCCGGTGGTCCAAGGCATTCCCTGGAGATGGATGGAAAGAGGGATGGTGAATCCAAGGGTCGTATGACTAAAGATGCTTGTTCTCGCGACGTTGACCGAAGTATTGTTGCCAATCTGATTCACCGGAACCGGAAAAGTTCCGATGATCTGTCCCGGACCCGACTGGATGTGGACCCTATTGCGGAAGCCAGCGGCGTTGGGCCCCTGATTGAGTAGGGGAATGACACCGCCAAACTGGTTGGGGCCGGGAGTGGGAACACGGATCCATCCGGAGCGCTCTCCTGACTGATTCGTGGGCCCGGTATTTACCCCGCACAGATGGGTTGTGTTACCCCCGCAAAACGAAATGGCCCCGGGTCCGGCTCCGCCTGAGAAGGTTCCTCCGTCCAGAGCCGCGTCCAAGAAGGTCGACGAGGTGATGAACGGATAGCTCGTGGGCTGGGAGGGGAAATGAACTCCCGCCTCATTGATCTTAAAGTTCGTGGAGGGAAAGCTGATGTCCGGATTGCTGGGATGAAGTGCATTGGGAATGACATTGGCCACCCCGTACTCAACCCAGCCGCCGGCGATCGGGATGGGAAGCCCATATCCGGTAATCATGTCGATTTTGCCCATGAACGGCACGGCCTGAACCGAACTAGCGGTTAAGAGACCACCGAGCGCAAGAACCGTGGCCAAGATGGGGACGATTTTTAACTTGTGAGATTTCAGCATTTTGAGTTCTTCTCCTTAACTCTCTTTGATCCGTTTCGTGGAATTTGTGAAATTTGTGGAAGTGGTTGCGTTCTGTTTCCCCTATAGATTCTCTCGTCGGGGCATTCGGATGACAGCAGGCTGCCGCGATCTAACCCAAATCCAGACTACACATGGCTGGGCTAATTGTCGAGATAAATCGAGTTTTGACTGATCAACTTCGCTTCCTATACTGATTAGTTTACTAGTCATGGTCAAGGAAAAACTAACTGGGGGGGCCAAATACGGCTGCTCCTCCGAAAAAAATCACTTTCGGCGAGCTGCCTCGACGCACCCTTGGTTGTCCCGAGGGGGTCAGTTGCGGGCGCGGGCGCTGCGCAGGAACGAGGACTGGGGTTGGAGTGACACACTTTCAGAGGGTATTTCCACGGAGTCTTCTGTGCATCGGGGTCACTTGGGCCTCCTTCGGGGGGTTCGCGTGCCCGAGT
>CAWVXN010000593.1:0-2194 GCA_963933695.1 uncultured Myxococcales bacterium
TTGAGTCATTCCCCCAAACATCCCCAGGAGAATCCGAGTGAAGGCGGGAGCCGATGTCTTCGCCCAGTGTCGACGATGCGGAGAAGTTTGGCATGTCGTCGTCGCCATAGTCCCCGGAAGAAAAACCCGTGTCGAATGCAAGCAGTGTTCCGGCAGGCACGGCTACACACCACCCGCCTCCGAACTGCCCCCGCCAGGCATGCGCAAAACGACGCCAGCCCCAAGGGCCACCCGAAAAAAGGACGCCGTGCCCACGATTGCGGCGGACCCTTCGCGCCCGGTGCGCTCCTACGACCAAGGCGATCAATATCAGACGGGAGACCGGATTGTTCACCCCAGCTTTGGCGAGGGTGTCGTCCAGAGCATCCCTGGGCCCAAGAAAATTTGCATCCTATTCTCCACTGGAGAGCGAACCCTGGCCCAGCGACGAGGCGCCTGAACGACCCCGCCTGCCCCCCCGCGCAAATCCCAGCCCCATGGCACCAAGCTCGCGGAGCGCCCTTACACCCGAGGACTGCCTTTCACTCGGGAAGCGCATAGGCGATGAGGGCATCGCCCGATTCGGACCAGCCATGCCCCCCGGCTGCGACCACGACGAATTGCCGAGCGGCCTCGCTGAGTCGGTAGGTAATGGGCGTCGCATTCGCGGTATAGGGTAAACGCGCGCGCCAGACTTCCTCCCCCGTGCTCGCACTAAAGGCTCGAAAGAACTTGTCCGTCGTGGCTCCTATGAAGACCAGGCCCGAGGCCGTGGCCAACGAGCCTCCGGCGTTCGGCGTCCCGAGTTTGAGCCAGAGTGGAAACGGTGCCTGATCTCGAGTGGTCCCCAGAGGCACGCTCCAGACGACTTTGCCCGCGACAAGATCCACTGCGGTCAGGGAGCCCCAGGGCGGGCTTACGCAGGGCGCTCCGAAGTTCGACAACAAGCTGATCCGTTTCAGCCCGTAAGGGGTGCCCGCCATGGGATAGAGCTCGTCGGGATAAACCGCCGCTTTGGGATCGAGTTTTTCGAACTCGGCGCGGGGAATCAGTTGCTGGGCCATGGGCAGGTGATTCTGGTTCACAAAAAGCAGGCCGCGGCCCGGATCAATGGAGACTCCACCCCAGTTGGCCCCTCCCGCCGAACCCGGATACTGAATAGAGCCCTCCAGGGACGGCGGCGTGAATATTCCCTCGGAGCGAAAGCGGCCGATCAGATCGCGGCAGAACGCCTTGTCGATGGGCGTGAACCCCCAGGCATCCTCAACCCCCAGGCGAGCCGCATGCAACGGAGGCGGGTGGGTGGGAAAAGGTTGGGTGGGTGACAACTTCTCTCCCGGCACCGCCCCCGCCTGGGGGACCGGACGTTCCTCCACAGGGTAGAGGGGTTCGCCGGTTTCCCGGTCCAGTAAAAAGAGGTGCCCCATCTTTGTCGCCTGGGCGACGGCGGGGCGCCCTGCCCCAACGGCAGCAATTTGGAAGAGTGCGGGCTGGCCGGGCGTGTCGTAATCCCACAGGTCATTGTGGACAAATTGGTAGTGCCAACGAACCTCGCCCGTCACCGCATCCAGAGCCACTGTGGAAGATCCGTAGTAATCGTTGCCTTCCCGGAGCCCCCCATAGCTATCGGGTGATGGATTACCGGTAGGCACAAAGACCAGGCCGCGGTCCTCGTCTCCGGACATTGGCGCCCAGACATTGGGCGTCCCCGCCTGAAAGAGTTCGTCCCCCAACGAAATTTGCGCCGAGGGCTCCTCTCGCCAAGTCGGGGGCACCGGATCCCAAGCCCAGCGCAGAGCCCCTGTCTCCAGATCAAAAGCCCGCACAACACCACTGGGTGCGTCCAAGCGAAGCTGGTCGGCCACCAGGGCACCTACCACCACCACGTCTCGGACCACCAATGGGGGTGAGGTTGGGTAGTACTCCCAGGGTGGCGCCTCCCCGATCCTCTCCCGGAGAGACACTCGGCCGCCCTTGCCAAAATCTGCGCACGGTTCGCCGCTTGCCGCATCCAGAGCAATCAGTTCGGAATCACGGGTCCCCACGTAGACCCGCCGCTGGCAGGTGCCCGAGTCGGCATTGGCCGCCCCGCCCCAATAGGCAACCCCTCTACAGGACAGGGGATAGGGTCCCTCGCTCGAGCGCGTCCGCAGTTCGGGATCAAAGGTCCATCGCTCCTCTCCGGTCTCGGGATCCAGGGCGATCACCCGGGAGA
>CAWVXN010000594.1:0-2191 GCA_963933695.1 uncultured Myxococcales bacterium
CACGAGAAGCAGGAGACCGGTCACCGCCATCAGCACGTAGAACCGGGGCAGGCCCAGCGTGCCGATCAGCCCGAAGAGCACGAAAAGAACGGACAAGACAGGCATCACCCATCCCCGGGCGCGGTGGAGAAGGTCCATGAAGTTCCCCTATGGGTGACAAAGTTGGCGGATCGAGACGGCATCTTACCCTACAGTGCGTGGCACCGGAATACACTTAAGGAGATCGGGTGCCATGGCGGAAAACGTTTCCAAGAGCCTGCTCGATGTTCTCGCCTCAGCGGGTGCCCGGGACATTTTCGGGGTGACCGGGGACGCCCTGAACCCCCTCCTCGAGTGTATTCGCACCGACGATCGCTTTCGCTGGATCGGTGTTCGCCACGAGGAGCACGCGGGCTACGCCGCCTACGCACAATCGGAACTCACCGGCGGAATCGGTGTCTGCGCGGGGACTACGGGACCCGGTGCGCTCCACCTGATCAACGGCCTCTACAACGCCAAGAAAGAGGGCGGGGCGGTGGTGGCCATTACCGGGCAAGTGCCGCGCGCCCAGCGCGGGAGCGATTTCCACAAAGAGATCGATCTCTCCAAGATGTTCGACGATATCTGCGGCTACCAGGCGATCATCGACTCCCCGGCCCAGATGCCGCGAATGGCCGAGATCGCCGTCCAGAAGGCCCTCACCGAGAGGATGGTCGTGCGCATCGAGATACCTTCGGACGTGATTGGCGCCAAGGTCCCGAGCCAGCATTTCAAGCGGCCCGTGGTTCGCTTCCGCTCGGACCTGATCCCCGAGCGATCGGCCATCGAGAAAGCGGCGGCGCTCATCGATGCCGGCAAGCGGGTCACGCTTTTCTGCGGCATTGGCTGCCGGGACTCCAAGGACGATGTGGTCGCCCTGGCCAGCCGGATTGGCGCACCCATCGTCCATACGCTTCGAGCCAAGGATGTTTTCGACTACGACGATCCGGGTGTGGTGGGGATGACGGGCCTGTTGGGCAATCCGGGCGGCTACCACGCGGTCCAGGACTGCGATGTCCTGGTGATGCTCGGCACGGATTTCCCCTACGACGAGTTCATTCCGGATGGGATCGAGATCATCCAGGTGGACCATCGGGCGGACCGCATCGGCCTCCGGGCTGCGGTGACCCTGGGCCTGGTGGGCGGTGTGCGCGAGACCTTGGCCGAGTTGACTCCCCTCGTGGAGGCGCGGAGTCCTTCGCGTTTTCGCGAGCACCTGCTCAAGATGTGCGGGAAATGGCTGGTGCAAATGGACAAGCAGTCCTCCCTTGACCGGACGGACGAACCCCTGCATCCCCAGCTCTTCGCCCGGGCCATCAGCGATCGGGCCGACAAGGACGCGCTCTTTGCCCTGGACGTAGGGGAGTGCACGATCTGGCTCGCGCGGCAGATGCGCATGCGCGGAGGTCGAAGGATGCTCGGCTCCTTCAACCACGGCTCCCTCGGTGCGGGCTTGCCTGTGGCCTTGGGGGCGGCGGCTCTCGATCCGAAGCGCCAGGTCTGGACCCTCGCCGGGGACGGGGGCTTCGCCATGTCGATGAACGATTTCGTGACGGCGGTTCGCTTCGATTGGCCCATCAAGGTGATCGTTTTCAACAACAGCGAGTTTGGCTTCGTCAAGATGGAGATGGAAGTCGCAGGGCTCCCGCCCTTTCCCGCAGCTACAGGGCTCGTCAACCCGGACTTCGCGGCATTCGCCAAGGCCTGTGGGGGAGACGGGGTTCGGGTGGAACACGCCCACGAGATCCTCCCCGCCATCGACCAGGCTCTGGCCTCGGAGAAGCCGTTCATCATCGACGCCATTGTGAGCCCGGGCGAGTTGAGCATGCCTCCGCATATCTCGGTGCAGGAGGCCTATGGGTTCGGCATCTCCAAAGTCAAGGAGGCCCTGCTTGGAATCAAGGGCGATCATGAGATCTGGAAGCTTTGGCGCGATGAGTTCAGGGCGAATGTCTTCTAGCATCGACCGGGAGTACCCGGACAGGACACGTGTGCAGAAGCAGGGGACAGGGGACAGGCGATGAGATGCTGCCCCCAGAGCATCGCCGGAGCGTTCGTCTCCAAGGGGGGCGGCGCCTGGGCGAGCCGGATTTTGCTTGGGCTGTTGGCGACCCAGGGCGTGGCCCGGGCGGACGGGAGCGGGGGAACGCCGTCCCTTTTTATGCCGGTCGCC
>CAWVXN010000595.1:0-2183 GCA_963933695.1 uncultured Myxococcales bacterium
GGGAGAACGCGGTGCAAAAAAACATGGATCCATCAGCAACGACCGGCGTCGCGAGGAAAGAGGTCTTCGTCTCGGTCGCACTCCCCTCGGACACGTCCCCGTGCCGATACTCCCAGGCGGGAGTCAGCGAATCAACGTTGGCCGGCGTAATTTGGGTAAGGGGCGAAAACTTGAGTCCCCCCTTGTCCCCCCCGTACTCGCGCCATTCGGCGACCGGACCCGAATTGTCCACGGAGGGTCCATCGCCGCACCCCGCCACCCAACCAGTGACGGCCAGCGCTATACCGAGTCCAATCCGTCCATGCTTAGCCACGTCGGTCGCGACTTTAGCGCCGGATCAGCGGAACCCCACGGAAAAATCCAGGAGAGTGACCGCTCAAGCCTGGGGGATCCGGACTCCTCCAGGGGCCAGCCCCTGGACCATGGTCCACCAGAGTTCCCGGCGAAGTGTCTCCTCAAACCGGGGTCGGGGCGGTGCAGACTCGGTCGCATCGGCACGCAGAAATTCGCGAAACTCATCGAGATCGACCTTCGCCAGTTCTTCCCTGGACAGGCAGGCCACCAGTTCCTCGACGTCATGCTCGAGATCTAGAGAGCAGAAGTCCGCCGCAGGAACGCTCTCGGCGCTCTGCAGGCACAGTTGTCTCCAGCCAAGTGCTTTGGAATCGCTCATCTCGGAAGCACCTCTCCGCCGGACTCCACCGCTTCGAAGATCAGCTTCTTGATGCGATACAAGCTCGACCGCACCGCGTCGTTGGATCGATGACTGCGCGAAGCAATCTCGGGAATCGACATGTTTTCCAGGTGACGCATCTCGAAAATACGGCACTGCCAATCGGGCAATTTCGACATTCGGCTCCGAATCGCCTCAGCATAGCGGCGCAGGGAGAGGTCTTCGTCAGGCGCGGCTTGTCCAAGCGACGGCTTCGGGACGAAGTGCTGCTTGTCGACGCTGTCGAAACGCTCCTTCTGATTCTGGGAGCGGCGAATCGTATTGTTCGAAAGGTTTTTGGCAATCCCGAACATCCAGGACAGAAGCGATGACTGCCCCCGATAGTTCTCAATAGACCTGAAAATCGTTACGAAGGTTTCCTGGGTGACTTCCTCGGCGTCAGCGTGATTGCGAAGACGACCGTGAACGAAACCGTAGATCCGACGGAAATACCGGCTGTAGAGCTCATTAAAATGAGCCTCGCTGACTTTCCTCACTCCGGCGATCAACTCCACATCGCTGAGTTCTGCGGTGGCAACACGGCCCACGCAGGGTTCGGCCTGGGATCGGGTTTCTCTCTCAGACTCGGATCTGTTGGAATCCTTGGCTTTGATATTATTAGTATCGGAGCTGGTATCGGAGCTCTCGATATAGGAGCTCTTTTTATCAATGGAACGCTTAGTTGACGGTCCTTGGGCGCAATAGTCTTTAATAGGCAACTCGGAATCCTCCGGTAGCCCTCCCCAAGGCGCGTCGATGTCCCCCCCGACAAAGACTTAAGTGTCCGTTTCCTAGGGTGGGTGGCGAATTCTTTTCCAAAGAGCGTGGTTTTTTCTTCCCAGGCAGGGATCGACACAACCTCCTCCCATTTTACCCACAGGGACCCGTCCCCAGCGTCGCGAAAATCTCGATCGCCCGCATTGCTCGGGCTATCGTGAGCGCCCCATTCACTCCCACCCCCCGATTCCCGGCGTAGCCGGGCACTGGACTTGCCTTGACCCACCGATCCCTATCGCCGTTCGTCCGGAGCCTCTGGATCCTTTTGGCCGGACTGCCTGTCGTCGCACAGGCAAATCCGAACTGGGCAACTTTTGTTCCCGCTGACAAAAGCTTTCAAATCGAAATGCCCGATACGCCCTCGGTCACTCACCGGGATCGCGACCTTGTGGTCGCCCATTTCGTCAGCACGGTCTACAAGGCCCATCGCGGCCCGGACACGTTTGGTGTCAACCACACCGACATCCCCAAAGCCATTCTCATGGTGACCAGCGACCGATATATCCTCAAGTCGACCCGCGACGGCTTCCTGGAAAGTTCAGGGGCTTTGGAAGTCAGCTTTGAGCCAAGCCGGGTCGATGGCCAGTCGGCCGGCGAACTTCGCTACCGAATCCCTGCCGGCGACGAACACCCGGCGCTGAACGGCACGGCCCGGCTTCTCCTCGTGGGCAACCGTCTGTTCATCTTCTACGCC
>CAWVXN010000596.1:0-2177 GCA_963933695.1 uncultured Myxococcales bacterium
CGAGCCAGGGGATCTGGTCGCGCACGATGGCGAAAGACTGGTTGGACTGGAACATGTTGCCGCCGGCGAAGCTGCCCCCGATGCACATGACGGCAAAAATTCCAGAGAGCGCCACGCCCAGGCGTGGAAAGCCACGTTGGGCCAGGCCGTCTCGCAGGTAGATCATCGGCCCACCGGTGACTCGACCCTGGTCATCGATGATGCGAAATTTTTGGCCCAGGGAACATTCGGCGAACTTGGAACTCATTCCGAGGAGCCCGGCCAGAACCATCCAGAAAATCGCGCCGGGTCCGCCGACACCCACGGCCACGGCGACGCCCGCGATGTTGCCCAGTCCCACCGTGGCCGAGAGGGCCGTCGAGAGCGCCTGGAAGTGGCTGATCTCACCGGCTTCGCTGGGGTCGGTGTAGCGCCCGCGGACACAGGCGATGGCATGGCCGAAGGCACGAAAATTGACGAACCGGAACTGCAGAGTGAAGTACACCGCACCGAGAACAAGCCAGATAACCACTGCGGGCAAGGCGATTTCGTTTGGTTGGCCGTTGTCCCAGAACGCGACGTCGAAAAAGAGAACGCTTCCGAGAGGGGCAACGATGTAGTCGGTAAATGCCGAATCGAGGGCCACGAGGGCACTCTGGATCTGGGCGTACATGGATTCTCCCTGGCTGAAACTCCGGCCGGAGGGTAATCGATCTGCCTCGGAGTCGGGACGGCCTGGGAACAAAAGGGCTGGCCCCGGCCAGCCGTGGCGTTCGACCCTGGCCGAGCATTTCACTAAGCTGCGCGGCCATGACAGCTCAGCTCCCCGCGACCCTCTCCGAAGCCGCCTCGAAGGATCTGCTCACCGATTTTGATATTCCTTTCGCGCGTGAAAGGCGAGTCAAAACACCGGCTCAGGCGGCGCTTGCAGCCGAAGGCCTGGGTTTTCCGGTGGTGCTGAAACTCAGCGGCGATGGCATCGCCCACAAGACCGAGCGCGGGCTGGTGAAGGTGGGGCTGTCCGACGGACCCGGGGTGGAAGCCGCCGCCGAAGTCTTGCTCTCCCAGGCGCGGCCCGAAGACGGGGCGGTGACTCTGCTGGTGGCCGAGCAGGTAGCGGGGGCGCGTGAGTTGATCGCCGGCCTCGTGCGGGACGCCCAATTCGGGGCCTGCGTGGTTGTCGGGCTCGGCGGGATCTTGGCCGAGGCCCTGCAGGACGTCGTTTTTGCGGCGACGCCCTTGTCCCCGGGTGAAGCCGAGTCTCTGGTGGATCGCCTGGGTTCCGCCCATCTGCTCACCGAGCCATTCCGCGGCGAGCCCGCCCTTGACCGTCCCGCCTTGGCCAAAGTTCTGTTGGGCTTGTCGCGTTTGGCCAGCGAGCGCCCGGATGTGGCGAGTGTCGACCTCAACCCCATGATTCTTTCCCAGGGGCGTCCAGTCGCCGTGGATGCGTTGGTGGAAATGGGTCCTCCGGTGGAGGAGCCCACGCTCCCCCCGGCCCGGGACGACGACGCGATTCGCGCTCGCTTCGCGCCGCTCTTCCATCCCCGAGGTGTCGTGGTTGCCGGGGTTTCGAGTCATCCGGCAAAGTTCGGCTTTGTCACCCTGCACAATCTTCAGCGCTATGGATTTCCGGGCGAAATTTTCCCCGTAAAGATCGACGGCGCCGAGGTTTTGGGGCAGCCCACCCTCAAAGACGTGTCCGGTGTGCCCGAGGGCGCCGCGGATCTGGTCTTTGTCTGTACGCCCACCGCAAGCAACGCCGAACTCCTTCGGGCCTGTGCGGCGAAAGGAGTCCGCGCGGCCTTTGTGGCCAGCGCCGGGTATGGCGAAGCGGGGGAAGAAGGCAAGGCGCTTCAACGCGAGTTAGTGGAAACCGCCGATGAACTGGGCATGCTCCTGATCGGCCCCAATGGCCAGGGGGTCATCTCGACGCCCGGGAAGCTCTGCGCCCAGATTGTTTCGCCGTATCCGCCGCCGGGGCGCATCGGCGTGGCCTCCCAGAGCGGCAACCTGGTTTCCTCCTATCTCAACTATGCGGTGAGCACCGGGGTCGGGGTCAGTAAAGCGGTCTCCCTGGGCAACTCGGCCCAGACGGGCTTGGCCGATGTCCTTGAATACTTTGCCGTGGACCCGGACACCGATGTGGCTCTTGCCTATATCGAAGGCGTGGGGGATGGACGGCGCTTTCGCCAAGC
>CAWVXN010000597.1:0-2172 GCA_963933695.1 uncultured Myxococcales bacterium
CGTAGGAATTTGGTTGATCGTGCTGCTGATCCACAAGAATTTCCGGCTCGCCCGCATCGGCCTCTACTCCCTGGCCGGGGTTTACAGCCTGCTCCTTCTCGGCCATTTCGCATTGATCGCCGGTGCAGTCGATCCCGCGGAACCGCCCGAAATCGAGTTTCACATCTCAGGTGAAACGGGAGAGAAGCGCGGGTAAAACGGTCTCCACCCGAAGAGGCCGAACGCCCAAGCTGATTCGCTCTAGGCCCGCGCTTTCCAGACAGCCCAGTTCGTGGGAGTTCCAGCCACTCTCCGGACCCACGGCAAGAAGCGCCGGCCCGACCTTTTGCCCCGGGAACGAGGGTGCGGGCAGACCCGTGGGTGTGGATGCGGGTGTGGGCGGAGATGTAGATGTGGGTGTAGATGCGGGTGCAGATGTGGGTGTAGATGCGGGTGCAGGTGTAGATGTCGCCGCGGGCTCGGCCACGAAGCCCTGACCTCCGGCAATCAAACTTTTCAGTTCATCTTCGACGAAGGGCATGAAGCGTTTCCGCAGGAGCACCTGGGGCATTTGCGTATCCCGGGCCTGCTCCAGGCCGAGCAGGCATTGCTCAAAAATAGATTCTTCAGCCAGCGCGCGGCTCTGCCAGAAACTCTTCTCTACGCCGCCCGCGTTGAGAAGAATGATTCGCTTGACCCCCATGGAGGTGACCGAGATCAGCACCCTTCCCAGGACCGGCGGACGCGGCAAGGCCAGGACGAGGGAAACGGCCAGGGGGGGAGGAGGATCCGCCTCCAGACGAACTTCCATTTCCAGGGCGCTTTCATCGATGTGAACGATTCGGCCATAGCCCACGGCGCCGCCGAGGCGCCCCACTCTCAATTCATCGCCCAGTCCTGCGCGGTGGACATTCAGGACGTGCCGGCGGCGACGCCCGAGCAGGCGAACCCGGTGGTCGCTTTCGATCCAGTCTTCCTCGAGGAGCAGGATCAGGTTCACGACCCGGAATCCAACGAGCGAATGAGTGACGGGATCTCGGCCAGATCGGCGATTTGATAGTCGGGAGACAAATCGGGCTGCTTCCGAAGCGCCGCCTCCGGATCCTGAACTCGGCGAACGATCCAGACTGTGCGAATCCCCAGAGCCGCTGCCCCAGCCACGTCTGCCCCCAGGCTATCACCCACGTGGAGCAACTCCCCCGGCTCCACGTCCAGAGCCTCCAGGGTGTCCCGGAAAATTTTCGCCGCCGGTTTCCGGATTCCCACCGCATCGGAAATCAGGATGGCGTCCATCAAGTCATCCAAGCCGGCGGACCGGAGCACGCGATGCGCGGTTTCCGAGTGGCTAAAATTGGAGCAGACCGCCAGGCGAAAGTTGTCTTTGAGTTCGGAGAGCACGGCTCGGTGGTGCTCCACGAACTCGACTTGCTCGTACAACCCACCCATGTGAGCATCGACCATCGCCGTCACGAGTTCGCCATCGGCGCTCCCCAGCCGACCCAGAAGAGCCTCGAAGCGCTCCCCAGTGGTCAACTCGCGGTGATTGGCATAGTGGCTCTGGCGAAATTCTCCATCGACCTCTTTCATGACCCGTAAAAACTCATCGAAATCCACCGGGGTTTTTTGAGCAACCAGAACATGCAGTCGGCTCAGCATCGCGGGCACCGTGTGTCCGCAATACTCCACCCGGGGAATGGTTTCGGTCAGGAGATCGACGAGCGTGTCAAAGAGATCAAAACTAATGGCGCGAATCGGCATTGGAGCCCAAGAGTAACCCAGCGCGTGCATCCGGGGGCCGCCTGCCCCTCAGCGGACGGCGCTCAGTTCCTCATCGATCAGGCGCTTGAAGGACCCAATGGGCTGGGCACCCGAGAGGAATCGCCCGTTGACAAAGAAGGACGGCGTTCCGGTGACGCCCAGCGTCTTGGCCTCCTCGGCATCCGCGCGAATTCGAGCCCGCACGGAGTCCGAGACCCAATCTCGCCGGAAACGCTCCATATCCAGCCCAATTTCCTCGGCGTAGCCCACGAGGGTGGCTGTCTCCACATCGTGAGGGTTCGCAAAGATTTTGTCGTGCATCGCCCAAAACTGCCCCTGACCATGCGCCGCCTCGGCTGCCGCGTGGGCTGCGGGCGCGCCCGGGTGCATGGGCAGTGGAAGATGCTTGAAGACCAGCGCCACACGGTCCCCGTA
>CAWVXN010000598.1:0-2162 GCA_963933695.1 uncultured Myxococcales bacterium
CCAGACCCTGGTTCCCCCCCATATGCGGGCGACGGCTTCGGCGATTCTGCTCTTCATCATCAACCTCATCGGGCTCGGTCTGGGCCCCCAGGCCGTGGGAATTTTGAGCGACCTGCTTCACGGGGAGTTCGGGGTGGAGTCCCTTCGCTACGCGATGCTCTCGGTGGTGGTCGTCTTCGCCGCCTGGTCGGTCATCCACTACCTCTTGGCGGCTCGAACCCTGCCCGCGGATCTGAAGGCGAAGGATCTCTTCGATGAGTGATTAGGATGAGCCACTACAAAGAGCCATCACAGAGAGCCATTGGCCTGCCCGGGAGACAAAGAGCTATTGGCCTGCCCGGGAGCCGAGGTCGGGTATCCTTGAGCCCATGAGCAATCTTGCGTCCTCTCCCCCCCCAGCCCAGCGGCATCGCGTTCTCTGGGATGGGGACTGCGTGTTTTGCGGACGAGCGGCGCGCTGGTGCCAGCGCAAGGACGTGGACGGTCGGCTCGAACTGATCGCCTACCAGGGGGTTCCCTCGCCGCCCATGACCGATGATTTGCGCCGAGCGTGCGCGGATGCTTTGCACGTGCTGTGCAAGGATGGCACGGTGCTGCGTGCCGGGCGTGCACTTCTTTTTGCACTGGGTGAACTCGGCTATCCCCGGACGGCTCGACTGTTCGCGCGGGTCCCGCTGATCTGGGCCGTGGAGGTCTTCTATTTCGGCGTGGCGCGCAATCGCCGATTTCTCAGTCGCTTTCTTTTTCGGGGCGAGGGGTAGGAATCGCCCGACCGCGCCGACGGGGAATCGCCCGGGCCTTAAGGGTGGCTACGCGGTCGGCCACCTGATCGTAGAGTTCATCGACTTCCACTGGGCTTCCCTGGGCGATGCGCTTCGAGAACATTGTGACCGGAAACCAGAGGTCCTGTTCTTGCTTCCAGCGCAGTGCACGGCTGCGACCGTAGTCGTCATCGACGACCACCCAGTGGAGATCCAGTTGCTCGGCGAGCACGTCGCCAAAGGCTAGGCCCAGGGCCTGCTGGTCGAAGACGTCTTTTGGGCCGATGGAATTCCCGTCGAGAAGACGCTGAAGAGTGAAGAGGTCGGTGACCTTACCCCCTCGGATCGGAGTGCCGAGATGCCGGCGCGCCAGTTGGCCGGCCAACTCGCGTTGGCGTTGGGATTTGATTTGATCGGCTGTGCCCAATTCTTCGACGGTGCGCGGCCGGAGATCCGCGGCCCCGATTCCGGGGCAAAGAGCGCAGAGCCCCAGGGCCAAGCAAAGGCTCAGCATCCTGAAAGCCGACGCTTTCGATTCGCGCCGTGTCCTCACGTTTTGCTCTCCGGGCTGGTTCATCTTAGATTTCCTCCGGCCTGGCCGCTGGATCGGGATCGGTCACCGTAGCTCATCAGTGCGTTCCCCATGTCCATGTTTGAGCGAGAGGGAGACATTGAGTTCGTTGACGGCGAGCGCCTCATGGTCACGATTCCAGCCAAACGAGGAACCCGGCAGGCGACCTTATGCCCGGAATTGCGTGAATCGGTGAGCGCCTTACGTGCGGGTTACGTTTAGCCGTCCGTTTCCAGTGTCGCCGACGTTGTCCTCGCTTGACGATCATCCGGTCGCTTCAAGCTTGGGCTGTCGCGCTCGCTGCCACCGCTGCGCGGCTCTTTGACCGCGAGGCATCATGGAGTGGCCGGCTGCGCTCGTAATACGTGGGTTGCCCAAGACCAAGCGCATTGCGTACTTCATCAAAGGGTTGTTCCAGCAGTCGTTCCCAGTCTTGGGCCATCATCGATTCGGCGTTGCGACCGATCTGGAATCCTTGAAAAACGGCGCGAATTGCCGGGGCACCGGGATATTCCAGTGGGATCTGCAGGAGGCCAAGAAACGCGATGAAACCGGTACCGCGACTCTCGATCTGGCTGTAGAGCACCGCGAGTAGACACAACTCGCCAAGTGGGTCTCGGCCGTATCCAGTAAGCACGTGCCACAAGTCGTGACTGTCGCGAGCCCAGGCTGTGAAGGTGCGCGTTTCGGGGTCGAGTTTGTTCGCGCGGTATCCGTCAACCGAAGCCTCTGCGAGACCGTCGGCACTCAGGCCCTCTTTTTCCATGAACGAGAGATAGACTCGACCGAGCGAACCGTCGGGAAGGGATCGGAGTCGCTCGCGGTCGGCC
>CAWVXN010000599.1:0-2160 GCA_963933695.1 uncultured Myxococcales bacterium
GCTCAAAGTTCGTGGAGGTCGCCACCACCGTCCTGGTCGACGCCCGCCTCAAGGATGGCTCCCTGGAGCCCTGTATCCCCCCACTGTGCGAGCTCAACCAACCGAGCCGAATCGGTCTCCACCACCGGTAATCCCGCATCCCGAGCCAGGCCGACCAGCCTCTCCAGATCGGGCCCCACCCCTCCCTTTTTAACCAGAAGCCGGTCGAGGCGCCGGCGGCCCGCGCGAAGGGCCTCCTCGATCACATGACGGCCGTGAAGGCGTTCTATGCCCCCGGTCGCGGATTTTCGTCGCCGCTCAGTTCGGTGGGCCATGGTAATCCTTCGACTCAGAGGAAGAGCCTTTCGGCAAGGGGAGCGACTGTAGCGCGAACTGCCCCAGGAGCGGTTCGGCACTTTTTCGGCCACCGGGATCGGACTTTCCGGGGGCCGGGGCCCCGCCCAGTTGATTCGGAACCCCGCGAGTCGGTATGCTGCCCCATCGATGAAACGCCACGGCACATACAAACTCAGCTATCGAAACCCCGCGCCGACGCCCTCCCTACTCGACCCCTTCGGGACTGGGCTCGGTCGCTGTCAGCGCATAGTAGACTCCCTGCGCTGCCAGATCCTCGATGGCGGCCCCGAGCAGTCTCTCCGGGTCCGTCAGGTCTTTTCGACGCCTCGGGAAATTTTTCGCTTGGAGATTGAGGAATCCGCTCTCCACTACTACCGAACCACATTACTGGATCGAAACGCTCTGGAGGACCTCCTGGAAACGGAAGGGGTCCGGGAGAAAATCCTCGATGGGAAGGAACCCTGAGGCTCCGGAGCGCTTATTTCCGGAAGCGCCTACATCCGAAGCGCCTATATCCATCCGAAGCGCCTGTACCCCACCCGAAGCGGCGATAGAGATGGCAGGAGGCCGGCAACTGGCTCTGTGCTTGGGCCAGCCCTAATCCGGATGGTGCCCGGGGCAGGACTCGAACCTGCACGGCACTAAGGCCAGACGATTTTAAGTCGTCCGCGTCTACCCATTCCGCCACCCGGGCGCTGTCCATCCTCGCAAGTCTATACTGACCAGCGACATCAGCCTAGCGCCGAATATCGCCCCTCGGCGCCGAGGAATCTATTCTAACCGCCGGGAGTCGCCTTGTTCCACGGAAAACGAATCGTAGTTGTCATGCCCGCGTACAACGCGGCTCGTACCCTCGAACGGACCTATCGCGAAATCCCCCTGGATCTCGTCGATGAGGTCGTCGTCACCGATGATGCCAGTTCCGACGAAACCGTCCAGGAGGCCCGAAGGCTCGGCCTCAAGACCCTCGTGCACCGAAAAAATCGCGGCTACGGGGCCAACCAGAAGACCTGCTACACCGCCGCCCTGGAGTTAGGAGCCGACGTTGTCGTTATGCTCCATCCCGACTATCAGTACACCCCCAAGTTGCTACCCGCGATGATCAGCATGCTCACCGACGGCCCTTTCGATGTCGTGCTGGGCTCTCGTATCCTGGGCGGCGCCGCGCGCAAGGGCGGCATGCCCCTTTATAAATACCTCGCCAATCGCACGCTCACCGCCATCCAGAACCTGCTTTGCGGCGCCAAGCTTTCGGAGTACCACAGCGGCTATCGCGCCTTCACGCGGCCCGTCCTTGAAAAGCTGGCCTTGCTCGAAAACTCCGATGACTTCGTTTTTGACAACCAGATGCTTGCCCAGGCACTCTTCCACGGGTTCGAAATCGGTGAAATCTCTTGCCCCGCGGCCTACTTCGAGGATGCGTCGTCGATCAACTTCAAGCGCTCGGTCCGCTACGGACTGGGTGTTCTTTTGACGTCGCTACAATTCTTCGCACATCGCCGGGGCTGGCGATCGTCGCCGATATTCGACGAGAGGGGCCGACGACTTGGATCCTACCCTGCGAGAATCGACGAACTCACGGCCGATCTCGCACCCACCGAGAGGGATTGAAAACGGGTCCGCAGATGCCCGAGGGAACCCGGTCTGCAGAGACGCGCCACGCCACGCCCTGACCAAGGGGCGACCAGGCATCGCGCTGCTAGGGCTCGCACTGCCCCAGGGCTAAGCCGCCGGTCGGGCCTGCCTGGGCCTCACGCGGAAGGGTTCACTGGGCCCGAGACCGAACTGCTCGTTTCCGGCCGATTCTCGGCAACATCGGACTGG
>CAWVXN010000600.1:0-2156 GCA_963933695.1 uncultured Myxococcales bacterium
GCACAAAGACACGGTGATGCCGGCGAGCGGTGGGCGGCCGGCTCTACTTCGAGCAGAGGCAAAAAACTAAAGACTAGAGGGCGTCGAGAAAATTCTTGAGTGGTGACGTGTGAGCAGGAAAATACCGGCGAGTGCCAAGCAGAGACTCAAGACGACTTGGGCCGGTAGCGAAAGAGGAACGGCATGGGGAGGGGTGGCTTCGAGAACTTCGATGGGAAAGAGTGCCGTGGTGTTGGACCCGTTGCCCAGCTGCCCATAGAAAGAATCTCCCCAGCAATACCGAACCCCCATGGCCGTTTCGGCGCAGGCGTGGAGATCCCCAAGCCCGATATCGACGACCCCGCTCGTGAGCCCGGTGACGGGGGCGGGAATAAAACGATTGACCAGGCTGCCGCTCCCAAGCTGGCCGTCCATGTTGTTCCCCCAGCAGTCGACGCCGCCAGAAGTCAGCAGCGCGCAGGTGAATTCCTGACCGGCTTCGATTTGCTGGATCGTGCCTGCTAGCCCGACGACGGCAACCGGAGTGGTTTGGGCATTAATGAGATCCGCGTTGCCGATTTGTCCGGAAAAGTTATCTCCCCAGCACAGTGCCTCACCGGGGGGAGTCTGGATGCAGGTATGAAATTCCCCGGCTGCGACCCGGTCGACGAAGCCGATTCGGGTTCCGACGAAGCTGAGGCCGATCACCGGTGTCGGCTGGAGCCTCTGGATGAAAGTTCCGTCGCCGAGTTGCCCGAAGTCATTGTTGCCCCAGCAGTAGGCATCGGCGGAAGTGGTGACCGCACAGCTGTGGTCGTAGCCGCTGGCTACATTGGAGACCAGGCCGCTCAGCCCCGCGATGTTCGTGGGCAGCAGTCGATCGAAGAAGCTGTTGTTTCCCACCTGGCCGGTGGAGTTGTCTCCCCAGCACTGAGCGGTTCCCCCCGTCAGGACGGCGCAAACGTGTTGACGCCCGGGTGAGAACGACTCGACGGTCCCCGCGAGCCCAGCCACCGGGTTGGGGACCAGCGATGAAATCCGGGTTCCGTCACCCAACTGGCCCTGGGAATTGTCGCCCCAGCAGAACATGTCGCCGAAGATCGTCAGCGCGCAGGTGAAGGCTTCGCCGGTGCCGATCGCGAGGATCGGATCCGGACCGAGCCCGGTGACCGGGCCCGGGAAGGCGCGACTATCGAGGGTGCCGTCGCCGAGTTGTCCCGAGTCGTTGTTGCCCCAGCACTCAACGTCGCCGGTGCCGGAAACCCAGCAGGTGTGGCCGTCGCCCCCGGCAAATTCGGCCAAGGCGGCGGGAGCCAGTAGAGTCGAAACGCCCAGGAGAGCCAGGGCGAGCCCGACGGTGAGCCATAATCGGACCGAGAACGGGGATTGGTTTATCCCCGAGGGATTGGCGTTGGGGGCTTGCATTCAGTGCTCCTTGGGGGCTGCTTGCGGTTTCGGGCCAAGCTTTGCGTGCCAGACCCGTTTGAGTGATCGGTAAACCCGAGGCATCGCTTGAGCTTGGGAGGCGCGCTCGTACCGATTTCATTGGAGAAAACGAACCCTAACCGCGGGGGTCGGCGTTCGGGGCGCGTTCCAGGTGTCGCGGGGAGGCCCGGGGCCGGGGCGGTTGGGCACCGGGGAGTGTGGCTAGGGATACGCTGGGCGAGGAGCTAGGTGAAACGCCAACAGGGCAACCGGCTATCCGGGCGCGGGAGAGACGCACTTGGGGCGCACGCCCCATGCGGTTTCGAGGCAGTTCCGGACGAGGGGGGAGGGCGAGCGGGCGGCCCTTCGGCTCCCGGATGGGGTGTGCTTGGAGGACCAGCGGGGAACGCTTAGAGGCGTCCTCGCTTCTTATAAAGCGGAGCGAAATGCGTCCGGGTCGATTGGGGGAGGGGCACGGGATTTCCCATCAACCGGGCACCCCAGACCAGTTGAGCGGTCCGTTCGACTAGGTGGGCGACCCCCAAGGCATCCGAGGCGCTTTTCCCCACGCACAGGAGCCCGTGGTTGGCCATGAGCACTGCCCCGCGATCTTCCAGGTGTCGGGCCACCTCTTCGCCCAGGGCATCGGAGCCCGTGCGGCGGTACTCGGCCACGGGCACATCGCCTCCCACGTAGATATCGAATTCCTCCACCACGCAGGGAATTGGAGAGTGGTTGACGGCGAACATGCT
>CAWVXN010000601.1:0-2155 GCA_963933695.1 uncultured Myxococcales bacterium
CCTGGGCCTGCTTCGCCGGGCGAATCGGTTGGCGGCGGCAGAGGCCGACCCGGAACTGCGCTACGCGACACTGGTGAGCCTGGCCCGGGCCGAGCGCGCAGTGGGCGAGTATCTCGCGGCCGAGAATGCCCTGGCCCAGGCCCTCGTCCAGGCTGAATTGCTGGGGGATCCCTCTCGACAGGCCGCGGTCGAGGTGGCGCTCGCGGGCCTCCAGCTTGCCCGGGGCGATGCCCAAGGCGCCGAGGCTGCGCTTCGCCGTGGGGCTGAAAGGGCGCGAAGCCTGGGGCGTCTCGATGTCCAGGCGGCCGCTCTGAATGATCTGGGAAATCTGAAGATGTTGCAGTTGGAGGCCGGGGCCGCCGCCGAACTCTATGGCGCTGCCGGGACTGCGGCCGCTGAGGCGGGAGACTCCGAGCTGACTGCCCTGGCCTGGGCAAACGCGGCTCGGGCTGGGAGCGATGATCGCTCTCGGGCGCTTGCGGCGGTGGAGCTTTCGCAAGCGGCCCTGGCGGGAATATCCGATCTCCATCTTCGGGCCACCATTGGGCTCAACCTGGGGCTGGGGGTGCAAGAGTTGGCGTCGAGGGCATCCCTCGAGGACGAACCCGCCGGGACCGTGAATGCCTTGAGGGCACAATCCTCAGCGCTCCTGGAGACGGCTTATGGCCTGGCCGAAGCCCAGGGCGATTTCCGCATCGCGACCCACGCCCTGGGTGCTCTGGGTGGCCTGGAGGAAGACGCGGGTCTATTTCCTGAAGCCTTGGCGTTGACCCAGCGCGCGGTGTTGGCCGGTCGCGGACTCGATGCGCCAGAACTGCTCTACCGCTGGGAGGCCCAACTGGGCCGACTCCGGGCGGTGACGGGGGATCCCCGGGGCGCCATTGCGGCCTATCAGCGCGCCGCGCTCATGCTGGAGTCGCTCCGGGACAGGCCGGGTTGGGGCGCAGACCTGGCGGAGTCATCTTTCGAAGCTTCGGTGGCGCCCGTCTATCGCGGCTTGATCGACCTGCTACTGGTCGAAGCCGCTGAGAGTACGGACCCGGTTCAGGTCCAGGCGTTCCTGGTGAGAGGCCGGGCCGCCATGGAAAACTTCAAGGCGGCGGAGTTGCGTGACTTCTTTCGGGACGACTGTGTGGACGCGCAACGCGCCCGGACTCAGGGGCTTGGCGGTATCTCCGGCGATGCGGCCATCGTCTACCCGATTCTGCTTCCGACCCGGACGGCATTGCTTCTCAGTTTGCCGGGCGCCCCATTGGCGCTGATCTCGGTGCCGATTCCGCGAGAGGCGGTGGAAAAGGAGGTGCGCGCCCTACGGGATCAATTGGAGCGCCCTGGGACTCGTCGCTATCTCACCCACGCTCGGCAACTCTACGATTGGCTGATCCGCCCCCTGAAAGAGAGCCTCGAGGCCTCGGGGGTGAGCACTCTGGTGTTCGTTCCCGATGGCCCCCTGCTGACGATCCCCATGGCGTCTCTCCACGATGGCAACCGCTTTCTGGTTGAAGAGTACGCGGTGGCGATCACGCCGGGCTTCGACCTGATCGATCCGGCGCCCATGGACCGGGAATCCGTGGATGCCTTGCTGGCCGGGATCTCAAAGGCGGTGGATGGCGCTCCGCCGCTTCCCAACGTCGCTGAGGAGTTGCATGCGGTGCAGTCTCTTCTGGGCGGGGAACTGCTGCTCGACAACGCCTTTCTGCGCGGCGAACTGCGGGATTCGTTGGAGGCTAAAAACTTCGGGATCGTCCATATCGCGAGCCACGCGCAGTTTTCGGCGCGTCCCGAGGACACCTATTTGCTGGCCTGGGACGGTCGGTTGGGGCTGGATGAACTCTCCGAGGACATAGGGCTGTTTCGCTACCGCGAAGAACCCCTGGAATTGCTCACTCTGAGCGCTTGCGAGACGGCACGCGGGGATGACCGTGCCAGCCTCGGCCTCTCGGGGATGGCCGTGAAGGCCGGGGCGCGCAGTGTCCTGGGCAGTCTTTGGAGTGTCAACGACCCCGCGGCGACGGCGCTGATCGAAGCTTTCTACACCCGCCTGATGGCGGGTGACTCCCGGGCTCAGGCCTTGCGGGCCGCCCAACTCGGCCTCATGGCGGACTTTCGTTACCGGCACCCGGCCTACTGGGCCCCCTTTCTGCTGATTGGGAGC
>CAWVXN010000602.1:0-2154 GCA_963933695.1 uncultured Myxococcales bacterium
CGGCCCGTACTCGGATCGGCCACGCGCAACCGCATCCAAAGCCTGGCCGCGGCGGCCGCGATCTGTGGGGGCGCTGTTCTCCTTCTGCCGGAACCCGAGCGCCGGGCACCGTGGCTCTATGGGGCAGTGCTGACCCTTGGCTACGGACACCTTCTGGGCGGAGCACTCCTGGGCCGCCGACCCCTCGCCGCGGCGCTCCGGAGGGGCGCGGCGCTGGCTCCCGGGAGCGCCTTGCCCCCTCGAGTGCGCAAATCGATCTCTCTCGCCCTCGCCCTGGGTCTCGGCCTGGGTGGGCTCGCGATCCTCTACGCCGCCTATGCGAGTGCCCTGGGCCACTGGCCCCTTCTCTCGGGTCTGCTCCTCGCCATCGCGACCTGGCACACGGTCGAAAACGATCTGGCTATGCCCGAGTCCTATCGACACGGGCTGCACATGCCGCCGGTCTCCTTGGACGCCGACACCCAGGTAGCTGCCGGGGGGATCACGACTCTGGTGCTCAGCGTGGCCACCGCCGCGCTGGCTGGGGATTTGGCCGGCGCCCCCGAACGCGCCGGGGCCGACGCGTTTGCGGGGATCGTTCCGGGCATGCGAGTCGACGAAGGTCTTCTGGGCCTACGCAGCCTGGCCGCCCTGGCGGGAGGCTTCCTGATGCGCCGGCCCGGCCATGGCGCACGGGAGGGGTTGGGGCTCGGACTCATCGTCGCCAGCGCCGTGGACCCCGCCTGGATCTGCGCCCGCACCAACATCGCTTTTGTGGATGTCTTCGCGCTCTCGACCCTCTACCACTTGGCGAACTGGTGGGTTTTTTCCCTGGAGAAATGCCGGAAGCCCTCGACGGGGGCCGGCTTTCGCCTAGAACTCATCGCCGTCCACGCGCTCCCGGTCTGCTTTCTCGGAGCCACCTTTCTCGGAGCCACCTGGATCGGTTCCCACCCGACCGGAGCCGAGACCGGAGCCGCCCTCCGCTCTGCATTTCTTTCCCCCGCCCCCTATTTGTTCTGGTCCCTGGGCCACGTCATCCAAACCGCCGCGGGGAGGCGGAGTTCGTCAGCGGCCCAAGTGGGCTCTGCATTCTCGTAATGCTCCGCAGACTCCACGACCCAAGCGACTGGAGCGACTGGAGCGACTGGAGCGACTGGAGCGAAAGCTAGACCGAAGGCTCAGTCATCCCGAGCGCACTCAGTCGAGGTAACCCTCGGCCTCTAGGTCCGCGGTCGCCGCCTCGGCGCTGTCCCGAAGCGCGTCCACCAGGAAATCGATCTGCGCACGATCAAGCGTAAGCGGCGGCGAGAGAATGTTGAGCTGAGCAATGGGACGCACGATGATGCCGCGCTTCTGGCCGTGGTCGGCGATGCGCCGGGCAATATCCGCCTCGGCGGGCAGCAGCTGCTTGGTTTCCTTGTCGGCCACGTACTCCACGCAGTTCATAAAATGGCTGCCCCGGGTGTCTCCCACAAGTCGTAGGTCGCGCAAGGTCGCAAGCTTCTCCTCGAAATAGGGACCCACCTCGCGGACATTGCCCAGGATGTCCTCGTCCTCGAGAATGCGGATATTTTCCAGCGCCACCGCACAGCCCACCGGGTGACCCGTGTAGGTCCAACCGTGGGAGTAATAACTCGAGTCCGCGACGGGTTGCTTGATCACGTCGTAGACCTTGTCGGAGATCAAGGAAGCTCCGAGCGGGAAATAACCCGAAGTGAGCCCCTTTGCCGAGGCAATGAAGTCGGGTTCGGTATCAAAGACCGGACCCGAGGAAAAGAAGTGACCCAGCCGTCCAAAACCGGTGACAACCTCGTCCGCGCAAAAGAGAATCTCGTAGGCCTCGCAAATCGTCTGCATGCGCCGGTGGTAGCCCTCGGGTGCGATCAAAACGCCCCCGGCCCCCATGATGGGCTCGGCGAAGAACCCCGCCACGTTCTCCGGCCCGAGTTCGTGGATCTTCGCCTCGAAGTCCGCCGCCAACTGGTCGAGGTGTTCGGCGGGTGTCATTTCTTCGGGCGCCCGGTAGAGACCCGGGAAATCCACATGGTGCACCCACTCATCGGCGAAATGAAAGGCTCCCTTTTCCCCGGGCTTGCCGCTCAGGGATGAGGTCAAAAAGGTGGTTCCGTGATAGGCGTGCAGCCGGGCAATAAAGAGCCGCTTGGAGGGTTT
>CAWVXN010000603.1:0-2153 GCA_963933695.1 uncultured Myxococcales bacterium
ACTCTTCGAACAGACTTCCGGAGACACGAAACACGGCTTCGGATTCGCCAGCTCCCGGCTGGCTCAAGCGCTCCTCGACGCCGACCTCCTCGGTGGCGTTATCGCGCTCCAACGAGATAAAAATTTTGACCCGGGGAGCGTGCCTGTTCGGGTTCTCAGCGATGACCGTTTTTTTCATCTCGCAATGGCAGTGGCGAACCGGATAGCCAGTCTCTTTCCCTCTTTCGGTATACGGGGCGCTCACGAAAGAATTTTTGACCGCTTCGCTTGCCGCCAGCTCAAGCGGATGAAGGGAGATTTACTTTTTTTCTTCCGCCCACTTTTTCCCAGGGCAGTAAAACTAGGAAAAAGGCTTGGTCTCCGAACCTGGATCCAGGCCTCGATTCCCCACCCCCTTGTCAACTTTGAACTGGTTCGCGGAGAAGAGTCGCGACTGGGCGTGCCCCGGCGAGGAGCCTACTCGGACCCCAAGAGAGCCAAACGCCTCGCCGCCACAATCGGAAGCAGCGACAGGTTGCTCTGCATGGACCGGGAAGTCGGCCAGTACACATACGACACATACGCGCGCTTCCTCGCTCAAGAAAAAATTATTCCCGTCAAGCATATGGCCACGATCGACCCGGCGGATTTCGCAAGCGTCGCGGAGTCGAGAAACATGACCGCAGCCCCAAGCCGCGGCGTGCGCTTTCTTCATGTCTCCCACATGAATCTCATCAAGGGCATCCCCTACCTGCTCGATGCCTGGCGGCTTCTCAAGCAGGAAGACGGCCAGGAGGCCGCCACCCTAACCCTCGTCGGCCAACGTGATGAGAATCTCGACAAGGTTCTTCAGAGGGACTACGCAGATCTCCCGGGCCTCCAGTTGACTGGCTGGGCTCCGGACCTCATCGCATGCCTGGGCGAGGCAGACGTATTCGTCTCGCCATCGATTTCGGACAACGGCCCTGGCACTATTATCGAAGCGATGGCCGCCGGCCTGCCGGTGATCTCATCGTTGAACTGTGGCTGCGCGTCTCTCATTACACCGGGTAAGGACGGGTTCACGTACCCTTTCGCGGACGTCGAACGGCTGGCGGAACTCCTTCAATGGTTCACCGACAATCAGGGCGCGATTGCCCGCATGGGCGAACAGGCCCGGGCGAAAATTTCAAAATCATCCGCCGACCGATTCGCCCAAGAGCTTGTTGCCGTCATTCAGTCTGCCGGAGAAGAGGGAACGCACGGTCGGTGAGATAGCCGTGCGTGTTGACAAGTGACCACGGCCATATTTAATTGTCGGTCCAACGTTTTCTCATCCGGATCCGTTTGGAGCTAACTATCGGTCAGCGCTTGGGCGGTTCCATGGGCCTCGCCGGATTACCGACTACAGTCGTTCCGGCTGGAACGTCCTTTGTAACTACCGCCCCCATTCCGACAATGGCTCCTGCACCAATTCTGAGTGGTTTATTGGCGGTTCCTTGCCGAAGGACTGCCGCGGTACCGATATAGGCGTGGTCCTCGATAATGATGTTGCCATTACAGCAAACTCTGGGTGCAAACGTGACAAAATCACCAATGATACAGTCGTGTGCGACGTAAGAATAGATATTGGACTGGAAGTAGCGACCAATGGTGGTGTTGCTCGTCAACATCGTATTGGCGGACATGATTGCGGATGGGTGGAGTTGGTTGCCGTCACCAATTTCAACCGAGTTCGCGATGATCGAGAATGGCGTCGCCAGTGGCTCGGCTTTTGTGGCAATTTTTTCGCGTAGCCTAGATTCATTGATAGCGATGTTAAAAAACTTCCGTCCTGGCAAATTGAAGAAATCGTCTTCATTAAGACATGGAAGCTGGTTGAGCTCGGACAGCTCGGGTTCGGTGTCGACAAAGCAGATTCGATAGTCTGCTTCTGCATTCAGCGGCCCCCGAGTCCGTCGAAGCTGCTCCTTTAGGGCCACCATCGTCTCTCGGGCGAACCCTCCTGCGCCGAAAAGTCCGAATACTTCTTTGGTCTAGCTCATCGATGTTCTCCTGACTGCTGCCGAAGGAGGTCCAATTTAGTGATTATTTCGGTCTTAGAGGTTTATTCCAGGGCTAACGACGGGAAGTGCAGAGGATAAGAGTATCCGTACCCATAGCCCCGGGAAAGGATTTTGATAATTTCCGAGAGG
>CAWVXN010000604.1:0-2152 GCA_963933695.1 uncultured Myxococcales bacterium
GCTTTGGTCAAACTGGACGAGTCCCAGTTCCCCGCCAAACTGAATGGCGCACCGCGTGAGATGTTGCTGTCCCTGGCACCGGCGCTGCCTTACTACCAGCGCGCCGCCCTTGCGAACCTGTGGCTATTCGAACCCCTCGTGGTGGCGATGCTTGAAAGCTCGCCCCAATCGGCTGCCATGTTGCGCACGACCATCGCACCCACCATGATAGAGGGGAGCCCCAAAGAAAACATTCTACCCCAACGCGCCAGCGCCTTTGTGAATTTCCGGGTTCACCCCAATGACACTGTGGAAAGCGTGCTCGCCCATGTGGAGCGCGCCGTCGCTGATCCGATGATAGAAGTCAGCCGAAGCACGCAGAGTTTTTCCCGGGATGCCTCACCCATGGCAAGCAAGGAAAGTGCCGGCTACAAATTGATCGCCAAAACGATCGGCGACATCTACGGCAGCATCCTTGTGTCGCCGGGGATGACCGTTGGTGGCACCGACTCCAAGCATTATCAGGCGATTGCGGACGAGACCTATCGCTTCACACCGATGACCCTTCCGCCGGTAGACGCCCGCGGCTTCCACGGCACCAACGAACGCATCCGTGTCGCCAACATGGACGACATGGTGCGCTTCTATATTCAGCTCATGAAAAACGCCGACGCGGAGAGGTAATTCAAGCCGGCCTCTCGTAAAGCGTTCCGGGCCTTCCGATAGAAAATTGACATAACGCCTGTCCCCGAACCTTGTGCCAGAAACCAATTAGAAGGCCTGATCCCTTCAAATGACACGTCAGGGGCCCGGAGTCGTATTCGTCGCTGCCACGGCACTCGGTCGGGGTCGGCGAGATTTTTCACTCACTAGGCGCCGAACGGAATTCGATAGATCGGTGAGGTTGTAGGGCTTGGAAAGAACCGGAAACCGTTTCTTCGTCACCCGGCTTTTCTCCCCCTGGCTCACCTGGTCGTACCCGGTCGCCAACTGGATTCCGATCCTTGGGTAGCGAGCCGAAACCTCCTCGGCGAGTGCCCAGCCGTTCAATTCGCCGGGCATGACGATGTCACTGAATAGAACATCGATGTCGCCGTTCCTCAAATCTATAGAGGCGAGCGCTTCGTCACCATTTTTCGCTTCGATGACGTTGTAGCCGGCTCTTCTCAGCCAGCGTGATGCGAGCCGGAGCACATTGGGCTCGTCGTCGACGACCATGATGGTCGTCTGTTCCTGTCCCGTAGCGAAATCCACGGCGTGGGTCGAGATACGCGATCGTTCGGCAGTGAGGACTTGGCTGCTGCGTGGCAGGAAGATTTCCACGGTGGTGCCGACCCCGAGCGTGCTGAAAATACGGAAGCTTCCACCGGACTGGTCCACGAAGCCGACAACCGAACTCAAGCCCAGTCCAGATCCCTCGCCAATGTCCTTGGTGGTGAAATAGGGATCCGTGATCTTGCTCAGCAATTCGGGTTCGATGCCTGACCCATTGTCAGAGATCTGAACGCAGACGGAGTCATCGTTGCTCCCTTGGGCATTTCTGGCCAGGGGGGCATCTCCATGATTAGGCGAGCTCGAGAAGACCTTGAGCGTGATGCGCCCGTTGGTCGTCACGGCATCCCGGGCATTAATGCAAACATTGAGAAGGGCTGCCTCGAAGCGGGCTTTGTCAATAAATGCCGCCAGCCCAGTTTCCTCTATGGAAACCTCGAGCTTGACGGCTTCGCCCAGGGCGCGACCGAGGGATCTCTGGAAATGGTTAAGGACGGTATCCATACTGCACGTTTCCGGCTCCAGGGACTGGCGCCGGGAAAAGGCAAGGAGGTTACGAACCAGCTCGGACCCGTCACGCGCAGCCTTCATCGCGTCGTCGATTATTTCCTGTTCTTCGCCTGCGCGGGGTGCAAGCATGGACAGGTTCCCTGTGACAACGGTGAGAAGGTTATTGAAGTCATGTGCTATGCCGCCAGTAAGGCTACCGACTGCCTCGATTCTTTCGCGGTGCCGTAGATTCTCCTCCCTTTCCAGCCTTCCGGTGATGTCCTGGCCGATTCCGATCACGCCGAGAATCCTCTGATCCTTGGCGCGCCTCGATGTGGCATTCAATAGGAGATGGATCCGCTCCCCTGATTTCGAAAAGAGGGGGAACTCGTAGTTGGATGTCTCCTCGCCC
>CAWVXN010000605.1:0-2146 GCA_963933695.1 uncultured Myxococcales bacterium
CCCGCCTCAAGCCCCTGCCAGAAAAACTCCGTGTCCCGGCTGATCCCCGGTTCCGGGCGCATGGGGGGAGCGGAAAGTACCTCGCCCCCGGAAGCACTCGCCGCCGCCCCGCGGCCGGTCCCGGGCTTGAACTTCAGGATGCGAAAGAGCATCCGTCCCACGGGCTCCCCCGCCTGATCCCGGTATTCGGTACGTGTGGTGACAAAATGACCAATACCGAGACCGGTTTTCTTCTCCTCGGAAACGTCCTCGAGGGTCTGGGTCGAGTGCAGCTCGTCGCCTGGGCGTAAGTAGCGGAGATAATCGTGCTCGGAATTGGTCGCGACCACCGAGCTATAGCCCGCCTTATCCAGGGCCCGGTAAACACCACTGCCCGGGTCACTGGCCTCGCTGGCATTCGCCTCGGGAGGCTCCAATCCGCGCATGGACCACGCCATCAACATGGCCGGAGGCGCAACGATGCCTTGATGAATCGAGCGCGCCGCCGCTTTGGGGTCCGTATAGACCGGGTTGTGATCCTCCATGGCGTCGCACCAATGCCGAATCATCGCCGTGTTCACGGGATCCCGGGCCACCCACACGGGACCGGACTCCCCAATCCCCGCGCGCAGTTCCGACACGAAATTCCGCGCCTCTGATTCACTCATGCTTTGGCCTTTCTCGTTCATGATTTCTCGGGTGTCGGAACCGGCGCCAATGCCGCCGCGGCCTCGGCCTCATCGAGGCCCGCCGCCCGAAGGACAGCCAGGGAATCCGCGCCCAGACCCGGTGCGGGCAAGTTCGCCGGCATCGCGTGTTCGGACATCTGCAAGGGTGGCCCCACTGTCTCGAAAGTCCCGAGTTCCGGGTGATCCACGGTTCGGAAATAACCCATGGTCCGGGCCTGGGGGTCTAGGGGCGTCTCCTCCAGGCGCCTGACCGGAGACCAGATCACCCCATGCCCCGCCAATTCGTCTTCCCACTCGGCCAGGCTGCGGAGAGCGAAGACGGCATCGAGAATTTTGACCAGCTCACGGCTCTGGCGGTAACGCTCCACCGGCCCCTCGAAGCGCGAATCGTGTTCGAGTTCAGGATGCCCGATGGCCTTTGTGAAAGTGCCCCAATAACGTTGCGACTCGATCATCACGAGCATGACCCATCGTTCGTCCCCCGTGGCATAGTGGTTCCAGAGCGGGTTCCGGGGCGCCGTGCGGTCGTGCATGGGCGGCGGATTGCCCGTGGCCAGGGTTTGGGCAAGATCATTGCCCTGGAGATAGAGCCCGGTCTGCAGGAGCGAAACGTCGATCACCTGGCCTCCGCCTCCCGCATCGCGCACCCGAAGCGCGGCCAGGATGCCGCACACCAAGGAGAGCGCGGCGGAGTGATCCCCCACCCCCGGGCGCAGGAACGCGGGGACCGCGCCGGGATCCCGGGTCAGATCCATCATCCCGGTTCGTGCCCAGAGCGCGGCATAATCAAAGGAAGGCGAGTCGGCTTCCTCGCCCGAGGTTCCATACCCGGTCAACGAGGCGTAGATCAATTCGGGGCGCTCTTCACGCAGGCGCTCGGGGTCGATACCAAAACGTCGGCAGCGGCCTGGAAGCATGTTCGTGAGCACCACGTCGGCGCCGTCGATCACCTTCAGGAGCGCATGGCGAGCGGCCGGGTTGGTGAGGTCCAGGGTCAGGGATTGTTTCCCGCGGTTGTCCATTTCAAATTGGGGAGAGCCTTCGAAATCCGATCCGAAGCCGTTGTGGCGCGGCCGGGTATGGCGAATCAACTCGCCCCCGGGCACTTCCATCTTGATGACCTCGGCCCCCATGTCCGCCAACAGGGCACCCGCGGCGGGCGCCGCAACAAAGGTGGCGATCTCCACGACGCGTATGCCCGACAGGGGCGCTGTTTTTGCACTCGATGTCATGAACTTCCTCCCGGGGCCAGATACTAGCCCGGCTTACCCACGGATTTACGAAACCCCGGAAGACGAAGCTCAGTCTTTCGAAACGCCGGACTCCGGCGAGGCGGTCGGGCGACTCGCCGGCAACGCGCCACGGGGCGGAGCCGGGGGCGGAGGCGAGTCCAACCAACCCATGAACTCGGCAGCCCGGCGAGTATCGCCCTTGGCCAGGGCCGAGTACCAGGCCCGGCGAAGCTCGGCGCGATCGTC
>CAWVXN010000606.1:0-2145 GCA_963933695.1 uncultured Myxococcales bacterium
GCCGCCGACGGCGCCGAGGGCTGGTCGCACTTCTGCCAGCATAAGCCTGACTTGGTGATCACGGATCTCGTCATGCCTGCCTCGGATGGCCTCCAACTCCTCGGCCGCATTCGGTCCCAATCCGACGTTCCCGTCATACTCTTCTCGGCCTACGGCACCGTGCAAAGCACTGCAGCGGCCTTCAAGGCCGGGGCCCAAGATTTCCTCTGTGCCGAGGAACTCTCGGAAGAAGGGATCGTCGAACGCGTGTCCCAGGTGTTGTCCTCGGTTCACAATCACCTCGAAAGCTCGCCCATCTATCGGCACTTCGTCGGCCAGAGCCCCTCGATCAAGAGGCTTCGCTCACAACTCGCGGCCTTGGCACCCCTGGCTTCCCCGGTCCTCATCTTCGGGCAAGGCGGAACCGGCCGGGATTCCGCAGTCCGTGCCCTTCATGAACTGGGCTTCACGACCGGAGGCCTATTCACCCGAATCGAACCCGCAACGCCCATTCCGGACTTGTCGTCCGCCTTCCCTGCGGCCCTCTACCTTGACGGTTTTGAGCGGTTCCCTTCCGAAACCCGCAATCGCTGGCTCCAACGCTTGGGAGACCTCGAGCGACGAGGATACGGCAAGACACGCCGCATATTCATATCCAGCACATGGTCTCCCCAGCGTTGGCGTGGCGAGCCAGCCTTCGCCTCAAGTCCAGGACATTCCTTGCTGAACTCGGCAGTCGGGCTCCCCCCCATGGCGACCTATCGGAAAGATATTCCCGAAATTGCCGCTGTACTCTGCGCCCGTATCTCGTCTCGCCTCGGACGCAAATTTCGACTCTCAACTGCAGCCTTGCGCCTTGTGGCCGAGCACGAATGGAGAGGACAAGCGCGCCAACTTGCCCAATTAATCGAGCGCGCAATCCACTTCTCTTCCGGCCAACAAGTACGACGCGAAACCCTCGAACTCATGATCCACGAAAGTGCGGACAGCCTTTCGCGCTACCGAACGCTCCACCAGGAAAACCAACAGGACCTGCTCACGCAAACCCTTCGACAATGTGGTGGAAATATTTCGCTCACAGCCCGACGCCTCAACCGCAGTCGAGGCGCGATCTACAGGATGCTCAGCAAGTACCGCATCCCCATGGAACGGGGACACTAAACTCCCAAGCGACCTGAAGGCTGGACATCCATGAAGCATCTCACCGAATTCGCACTCCGCGTACCCAAGCTCAGCCTGGCGATCATCTTCGGGATTAGCATTTTCCTAGGATTCGGTGCCTCCCAGGTCGAACCCGCATTCGGATTCCGGGTCCTCGTCGGCGACGATCACCCTGCCATCAAAACACTTGACGAAATGATCGAAGAATTCTCTGGAGGGCTACCCCTTCAGATCGGCTGGGAGTGCGGCCCCGACCACCCGTGCAAGCACGTGTTCGACCGGCCCTCACTCTCAATGGCCGACGCCGTGACCAAAGAACTTGCCATGGCCAGATATGTTCGCGACGTCCAGAGTCCAGCCAATGCGCCCATTCTAGTCCCCGCAGAGCAGGGCTTCCAGATTCGACGCTTCGTCACGCATGGAGAACTAGCACCGGACTTTGAGGCATTGGCCCAGCATGCACTTCAGGATCGCCTTTGGACCGATCACCTTGTCGCCCAGACGGGCCTAGTCGGGGTGATTACAGTTCAGCCGAGCGATAATCGCGCTTCGACCGACCTCAGCATCATGGATTCCGTCTACAGAGCTCTGGCGCCGTTTGAGTCCGCCGGATTCACTTATTACCTCACGGGCGAAGCGCCGCGAATTGCCGCGGGAAAGGGACTCTCCGAAAGCACGTCCCGGTTGATTCCGGTACTCGTTCTTCTGATTGGAGGGGTTCTTCTCTTCTTAACCCGATCCTGGCAACAGAGCTTGATCGCCTTGGCAACCATGGGCCTCTCGTTACTTTGGACCCTGGGAATTCTCGGATGGGTCGGCTGGCCACAGGACGGAATGTTAGAAGTTCTGGCACCGTTGATCGTGATCGTCGGAGTCTGCGACGCCATTCATTTACTGAGTCGCTATGCCGAAAAAAGCCCGCTCTGCTCCTCTAGAGAGGGTGCTCGCTCAGCGATGATAAAAGCTGCTTCAGAGATTGGTCCGGCTTGCCTAGTCACAACCCTT
>CAWVXN010000607.1:0-2136 GCA_963933695.1 uncultured Myxococcales bacterium
CGGACCACTTCTGGACCTTTCCCAGTCTGGATATTGGTTTATTGGTGGTCGGGCCAGCTGCTGCCGTCATCCTTTTTGGACGACCACCACAGCAGATTTCCGTTGGGATACAGGAGATCGGCGCGGCAGAAGGGTAGGGTGCCGTCAAGAGCGAGCGGGCTCTCGGTCCAGTTATGGGGCGCATACGAGGGGATGATCTCACCATAGGTGAACTAGAGGCCATCGTTCGAGGTCGCGAAGTGCGCGCCTGCCTGGGGAGGGCCATTGGGCGCATTGTTGTACTCGGTTTCGCCCATGGACGTTTCTGCAGGGTCGATGACGGCGCGTCTCCCCGCGTAGTCGCGAGCCTCTTCCTCGTAGGTGTAATTGAGCCCGGCTCCTGAGGTGACCGAGTAGGTGGAGGCGGTGTCATCCAAGTCACTACCACGAATTCCATCTGCCATTAAGGGATAGAGCACTGAAAGAGCCGGTTCAGCGCGCAATCGATCAACATGACTGCGGAAAGCGTGAGCAGGCAGCGCGGCTCCGGCTGATTCTCTGGCTTGAAATTTGGACCCGACTCGTAATGGAGTGCCCTATGGATCGACCTGCTTCCCTTCTTGAAGGACTGTCGAGTAAGTAGGAGCCCCTAAGTTTCTGAACTTACGAAAGGGTGGACTCGGCTTCTAGTGTGGGGCCGAAGGCTGTGCGGTAGAGTTTTCTGACGGGCGACTAACGGTTCCGGTCTCGAGAAGGAGTACAGCGGTTGGATCTCACGCAAGTCACACTGATTTCCGTGATTGGAACGACGGACCGCCTAGGTGGTGCTGAGAAAGCCTTTAGGACCATCACTGCCGGGCTGCGCTCTGAGCTGGGGCTGAAGCTCAAGACATTTTCGCATATCAGGCCGAATGATCCCGATCCAGATTTTGATGTCACAGTTCTGCGGACTCCGAATGGTGCTTCATTCGCCCGTATGTTTCTCAACCTGCGCTCTGAATTACTGAAGCTGCGAGGGCCTGCGGTTCTCTTTCCCTTTCAGATGAACTCAAATATTCTCGCTGTGGGAGCCAACCGCTCGCTACCGAAGGAGAAGCGTCTCCCGACTATTTTGAATGATCGAGCCTGTATAGATGAGCTACTCGCTGCGATTGCGGCTTCATCTCTATCGGGGAGGCTCCAGGGTCCTTTGCGGAGGCAGCTTGCGTTGCGGGCATACCGAAATGGAGACCATGTGGTCTGTAATGCTCAGGCCAATGAGCGCGCCGTATTGCGTTTTACGGGACTGGATTCATCGCGGGTGAGCACAATCTACAACCCTCTGGCCGCCGCAGAGATACAACTTCGGTTTCCCGAAAGAGACCGTCGAGTACTTGGAAATCCCGAAGCGCCGCTGCTCGTGGTGCACGCCCGAATGGATCAGCAAAAAGGACTCGATAGTCTCTTGCGCGCCTTTGCCCAGGTGAAAAAAGTTCATTCGGGAGCTCGTCTCCGCTTGGTAGGAGATGGTCCGGAAAGACCGCATCTGGAGGCCCTGGCGTCAGAACTCGGCGTCCGAGCGAGTTGTGAGTTTCCCGGATTTCTTACTGACCCCCTCGGCGCCATCGAAAACGGTGATGTCTACGTGCTGCCTTCGCGTTGGGAAGGTCTTCCCAATTCCCTTTTGGAAGCCATTGCGGTGGGTCTGCCGGTGGTGGCGACACGGTGTCCGACTGGGCCGGACGAAATTTTGCTGGACGGCCAGGTGGGGCGCCTGGTGGCCGTCGATGACGTAGACGCCATGGCACAGAATGTCCTGGAATTACTCGCTGACGGTTCGGTTCGTCAGCATTTTGGAGAAAAAGCACGTGAGCGCGCCAAAGATTTCAGTTTTCATCGTAACGTGAACGCCTATGGCGCCCTGGTCACCCGCTTGCTCGAAGAATCCCCTTGACTTGAACAGGCTTCCTCTCGCTTGACTCTCGGTTTGATTTATTCAAGAAAGAACGAGAGGGTGTAGGGGGTAGAACATACATCTGTGCGCACTATGGCGGGCGGAATCCGTTCGCCGGTTGGAACTGTGCAGGCTCGAACTGATCTAGCCCTATTGCGCGTTTTCCGGTGTGAACTTCACATGCATGTGCTGCACGCTTCTGACCAGTGCCGAAGAGCCCATCT
>CAWVXN010000608.1:0-2133 GCA_963933695.1 uncultured Myxococcales bacterium
CAGTGGATCCCGGGCAGGCCGAGACGGTGATCGATGCGGCCGGGAAGTTGGTCACGCCGGGCTTTGTTGACCCGCACACGCACTATGACGGGCAGGCCACATGGGATGACCGTCTTGCGCCCTCTTCAGATCACGGGGTGACCACCGCGGTAATGGGGAATTGTGGTGTTGGCTTTGCACCGGTTAGGCCGGGTGGCGAAGAGTTTCTAATCGCATTGATGGAGGGGGTGGAAGACATTCCCGGGGCGGCGCTTGCCGACGGAATAGATTGGGCCTGGGAGAGTTTTCCTGAATATCTGGATACTCTGGCGAGCAAACCGCGCGCGATCGAGTTGGCTGCGCAGGTGCCACACGGCGCAATCCGGGCCTATGTCCTCGGCCGCTCCGGTAATGTGAATCGTCCGGCAACACCCAGCGAAATTGATCAAATGGCACTGCTGACCCAAGGCGCCGTGAGTGCGGGGGCGGTTGCCTTCTCTACAAATCGAATCGCGCTCCACGTATCGACGAACGGCGAAGCTGTGCCCGGCACTTTCGCAGACAAGAGCGAAATCCTTGCGCTGGTTCGAGCCACCCAGGCGGGGGGCTCCAATTTGCTTCAAGTGGTTCCGGACGGGTTGATGGGGGAGAACCCCGATGGTTTCCGGGCTGAGATCGAGCTCTATCGCCAATTGAGCTTGGAAACCGGCTGTACCGTTTCATTTACCCTTGCCCAAAACAATGTCCAGACGGACCTCTGGCTTGAAATTCTCGAGAAAATGGAGAGAGCCAACCGGGAAGGCGCAAAGCTGGTGGGAATGACGGCCAATCGACCCGGCGGAATTTTGATGAGTTGGGACAGCTTTAATATATTCATGGACCGGCCGAGCTATCTGGAAGTGGCAGCCCTGCCTCTGAGCGAACGACTTGAGCATTTGCGGGACCCCGCTATGCGCAAGCGAATTTTGTCCGAGGAAGTTCAATCACCGCTGCTCAAGAATGGTCACATGATCGTCATGCAGAGCTTGGGGGCGACGTATGTTTTCGACGGCGATCCAGCATTCGAACCCGACCCCTCGGAAAGTCTCGGTCGGCGAATAGAGCAATTGGGCGAACCCGCCGAGAAGGTTGTCTACGATACGATGTGCGAGATTGGCAAGGGTTTCTTGCACGTGTATATGGGAAACTATGCTGATGGAGATCTTGGCGCGGTAGAGCAGATGATGCGACACAAGGATACGTTTATCGGGGGAGCCGATGGGGGCGCGCATGTGACGGTGCTCTGCGATGCCGGATATCCGACCTTCATGCTTCAGCACTGGGTGCGTGATCGGTGCCGTGGCGACCGTTTCTCGGTGGAGGAGGCCGTTCGCATGTTGACGAAGGAACCGGCCGATCTCTATGGCTTCTCAGATCGAGGAGTGGTCGTGCCCGGTAGGCGAGCCGACTTGAACGTGATTGATCTTGAGCGTCTGCGGATGCACATGCCTCGTGTCGAGAACGATCTGCCCACGGGCGCTCCGCGCTTGCTCCAGGGGGCCGACGGTTACGCGGCTACCGTGGTTGCGGGGGAGGTGACTTTCCGAGACGGCAAGGACACGGGGGCACGTCCTGGTGGCTTGATCAGGCGATGGGCAAATAGCTCGTAGCGACAGGAAGCCCCCTGGGCGTTTTGTGGGGTGGCGCGCCGTTCTCGGGACGAAAGCCTCTCCTGAGCGGGCTGCCCCCCTTTTTGATCGTTCGTTGGTGGGTGGGGGTGACAGATGCTTTCGCGGCTGATTTAGCCTTGGATTTTCTTGCATTCTTTCCGATAAGCAGCGTAATCTAGGTGTTCGCCGAACGTTCGATTGAGTGAATTGACTGCCGCAGTGCCTGTGCCGATTGCGCGTGTGAACCTAGGGAACTGAGAGGTCGACCAGCCGACGGAGCTTGGGCACCTGGTTCGAGAGAGGCTGAAATATGAGCACGGATGAACTGATAAAGCTTGACGAGGGTCAGCTTGACTATTTTACGGAGGACGGTCACCAGGTCTACCGAGCTCAATGGCAAGAGCAGACAGGCCGGATTCCCACAGAGATTGGCGGGGTTGACGAGGAATTCCGAATTCTCGACATTGGCGGAGCGAACGGTCGGTTTTCGGATCGAATGCTGGCG
>CAWVXN010000609.1:0-2130 GCA_963933695.1 uncultured Myxococcales bacterium
GATGCCCGCTTCGGCGGCGGCGCGCAGAACGCTCAGTGTGGCGTCGGGAATCATGAAATCGATGACTACATCGGCGGCCGCAAGGGCGGCTGCGGGGTCGGCGGTGAGCGTGACCCCCGGTGCGATTTCTTCGCCTAGCTGGGGATGCCCGGGGGCTTCGAGGGCACCCGTGACTTCGAGATCCGCGTGGGCGTTCACCCAATGGCGGATTCGTTCGCCCATGCGCCCGCAGGCGCCGGCCACAAGCACACGGCTCATCCCAGGACTCCGTTTTCTTTCAAGGCGAGTTGAAGGCGCTCGCGGTTCGCCTCGCCGATCGGCGTGAGGGGAAGACGAATTTCGTCGTCCAGCAACCCCATGAGCGCCAGGGCGGCTTTCACCGGGATCGGATTGGTTTCGCAAAAGAGCACGTCAAAGAGCGGAAGGAGCTGCTGGTGAATCTCCAGAGCCCGTTGGGTGTCCCCGGCTTGCCAGGCGGCAAAGAGCGCTCCGATGGATTCGGGCGCGACATTTGATGTGGTGGAAATGCAGCCGTCTCCCCCCACGGCGAGCAAGGGCAGCAGCAGGGCGTCGTCTCCCGAGAGAACACTGAACTCGTCCGGGCAACTCGCGATCACGTGGGCGATCTGGTCGATGTCTCCGCAGGCCTCCTTGACGCCCACCACGTGCTCGAGTTCCGCCAACCGGGCCAGTGTTTCCGGGGCGATATTGGACGCCGTGCGTCCGGGAATGTTGTAGACCACTAGGGGGAAGCCGGTTTCCCGGGCGACCGCCTCGTAGTGGAGGTAGATGCCCTCCTGAGTGGGCTTGTTGTAGTAGGGCGAGAGCAGGAGCGCGCCATCGGCGCCCGCCTGCCGAGCATGCAGAGTGAGTTCGATGGCCTCTCGGGTCGAGTTGGATCCCGTCCCGGCCACCACGGGAATTCGTCCGGCGGCGGCTTCGACGACCACATCGACGACGTGTCGATGTTCGGCATGGGAAAGGGTGGCGGATTCACCTGTGGACCCGCAGGGAACAACGCCGTGAATCCCGGCGGCCACCTGGCGATCGACCAATGCGGCCAGCGCCCGGTCGTCCACGGCCCCGTCGCGGAACGGTGTCACCAGGGCGGTGAGTATTCCTTCAAACATCCTGACCCTCCAATTCCTCGTGCTCGAGCAGTGGAATCTGGCCCGAAAAGACGCTGGTGGCCGGGCCGGTCATGAAGATGGGGGCGTCGCCGCCGGGCCATTCGATTTCGAGATCTCCGCCCCTCAGCTCGATGCGAACTGGGGACTCCACAGCCCCCCGGAGAGTGGCGCTCACCGCCACCGCGCAGGCGCCGCTTCCGCAGGCCAGTGTCTCGCCGGTTCCCCGCTCCCAAGTGCGCTGCCGGATATGGTGGGGCGAGAGCACGGTGACGAACTCGACGTTGACACGATTGGGAAAGGCCGGGTGATTTTCGATATGCGGCCCCAGGGTCGGCACGGGGGCCCGGTCGACATCGGAGACTTCCACGATGGCATGGGGGTTTCCCATGGAGATCGAGGAGAGGGTCACCTGACCGCTCCCGTCCAGGGACAACTCGGGAGGGACGTCGATGGTCACGTCGAGCACGGGCCCTTCGCCCGAGCCCAGGGTTGTGGGGATTTTGGCGGGGGCCAGCACCGGCTGGCCCATGTCCACCCGCACGCGATCGTCGCCCGCCCAGCGGGGGCGAACGACTCCCGAAAGTGTTTCCACGCTGATCTCTTCGGCACTGGAGTGGCCGGCATCGCGCAGGTACTTGAAAAAGGCCCGAATGCCGTTGGCGCACATCTCCACCTGGGAGCCGTCGGGGTTGAAGATCTCCATGCGGAAATCTGCCCCCACCCCGGCGCGCACCACCAGCATCTGGTCGAACCCGACGCCGAGATTGCGATCGCCCACCCGGCGTGCGAAGCCGGCGAGGTCCAGGGGCAGGGCCCCGCGCAGTCCGTCGAGGACCACGAAATCGTTGCCGGCCCCGTGCATTTTGGCAAAGGGAATCAGCCTGTTTTGTGCGCTCATGATTGTTCTCGGGGCAGGCAGGGATGCGGGGGTTGTAGGGGTTGTAGGGGTCGTAAGGGTTGGAAGGGTCGGAAGGATTGAAGGGGTTGCGGGGATCGGAAG
>CAWVXN010000610.1:0-2127 GCA_963933695.1 uncultured Myxococcales bacterium
CGCTGATCCTCCGGCAACGTCGTGGTGCGACTCGAAACCAGCTCATCATTCTTCTCTCTGCCACCCTCGCCACCGCGATCGCAAGCGCGATATACGTTTTCTTCCCCGGCAAGATCCCCTTCGATCCCACATCCATCGGGGTCTGCATTTCGAGCATCCTCTTTATCTATGGCATTCGTGGATCCCGGCTCTTTTCATTAAGTCCAGTAGACCTGACTACGGTGATCCAAAGCCACCCCGCCGGAGTTCTCGTTATCAATTCCACTGGCCAGCTTCTCTACGCCAACCAAGCGGCAGACACTCTTCTCGGTTCCAAACTACTGCCTGTCGAAGACGACCCTTTCCTGAGCTTGTCTCGGATCCTCAGCCTGCCTGAATCCCGAGACCAAGCGATCGAACCGCAACAGCTGCAGAAGGAACTCTGCAAGGTCGATCAACCCGCCCACGGACACTTGTTCCGATTCGGAGACGACCGCGAGGGCTGGCTGAAAATCGAAGTTGTTCCACTCCCTGGACGGAGGCAGAGCATTCGCGCCTGGAGCCTTTTGCTCGCCGACCAGACCGCCTCCAAAATCGCTGCAGACGCGATTCAGGCCAGCGAAATTGCCATCCTCCGGTCTCGCAATCTAGAAAGCCTTGGCGTCATGGCGGGCGGCATCGCCCACGACTTCAACAACCTTCTCCAGGGCATACTTGGCAACACCGACTTGGCACTCGAGGAGGTGGCCGCACAGTCAACACTCCGCGAACACCTCATAGACATCGAAGAAGCTTCCCTTCGAGCGGGCAAGCTCGTCGCACAACTTCTCTTATTCACAGGCGCCGCAATCACCGAAAAGCGAGATCTCGACTTCGCAGAGACCCTTGCTCAAATCGCAGAATTCGCCGCCTCTTCAATCCCGAATCGGATCACTTTCGAGATCTCTCAGCCCACTGACCTCCCGATGATTCGTGTAGACCCCGATCAAATCAAACAGGCAGTCGTCAACTTAGTCGTGAACGCATCTGAAGCCATCGGCGACGAAACGGGGACCATCCGACTGGCGGTCAGTGCCGAACAAGTCACATCAGAAAACGTCGACTCGCTCAATCTTGTTACCCCCATCCCGCCAGGTCTCTATATGAAAATTGAGATCACCGATGACGGAGACGGCATGCCCAGGGATGTACGCGCCCGCATATTCGAGCCTTTCTATTCCACCAAATTTCCGGGCCGCGGCCTTGGTTTGTCCGCACTGCTCGGAATCGTACGGACGCATTCGGGCGGACTCTCCGTGCAGACCAAAGCCACTGAGGGAACGTGTGCTTCGGTTTATCTGCCAGCACTGGAGGACGCCGCTCAACAGCCTGCCCTTTCCGCGCCACCGATCCCCGCGACCAGCGATCTTCGGGTGCTCGTCGTCGATGACGAACACGCGGTGCGCTCGGTCTGTACGCGCGCCCTACGCATAGCCGGAGCCTACGTCGTCGAGGCGGAGACGGGTGAGGCCGCTGTCGACTACGCCTCAGAACACGATTTCGATGTCGCGATTGTCGACCTGACCATGCCTGGCATCGGCGGGCTGGAAACCGCCCGTCAACTCCGGTCCCTCCACCCCGATCTACGCATCATCTTGTCCAGCGGCCACAGGGATACCGACATTCAGGCTAAAATTGACTCGAATCTGATTTGTGAGTTTCTTCACAAACCTTACCGGCCCTCGGAACTCTTGAGTCTGCTGAATCAACTTTTCGACACGAAGCTGGATCTCAATCCTGGCCCCGTGTAGGTACCAACCGGCGGCGCGCGCTTCCCGGCGTGGCCCAAGATCTTCTGAGCTCTGACGATGCAAGCGAGTACTTATTGGTGGGTGCCAGGATTTAGACGAGGACCGCGACCACCGAAGATTCGTAAATTCTAGACGGTCCAAGTTTGCGACGAATCTATGATTAATCGGTATGCAAGAGCAACGCTACCGGTTGTTTTCTATGCTCTAGGAAGATGTTCTCCTGATGTGGTTTCCTCCATGAGGGCAGAGCCCATGAGAATTCGCCTCGTTGGCGTGAGATATCCAGCAACCCTAGACAGTCTGTGAGAGATTATTAGCTCGGTTCTCGCCCATGTAGATGCGGTGGCGGTTTGGCGGC
>CAWVXN010000611.1:0-2123 GCA_963933695.1 uncultured Myxococcales bacterium
ATCGCACCCCGGCGCTTCGACAATTGTCCTTGCCCGCCCTGGTGATCCACGGCAGCGCCGACACGCTTTTCAGCCCGGAGCACGCCGAGGCCACAGCCCAGGCGATCCCTGGCGCCCAGCGCCTCATCATCGAAGGCTTTGGCCACGACATGCACCCCGGCGCAGATCGAACCATCGTCAGCGCGATTGCCGCACTCTGCGAGGGCGTCTAGAGTCAATCGCCTGCGGACGGAACCGTCCCACCAAGAAGCCATTCGATGGCTCAACCCGCCCAACCTCTCCGGGAGATTCCCTATGGCCTCCGAGACTCCAAGCGAAGCAAACGCCGCCCAGGACAAGGGCGGCCTGCCCCCGCGATGGGTGCTCAAAACCGTTACGCGCATGCATGTCGCCCTGCATCGCCTCAGCGGAGGCCGGTTCTTCAACACCCTCACCGGCGACGACGTCTGCTTCGTCACGATGACGGGGGCCAAGAGTGGCCGTCGCCTGACGGTCCCGCTGATGTACGTGCCCCACAGCGGGGGCGTTCTGCTGGTCGCTTCCCAAGGCGGCGCACCGAAAAATCCGGTCTGGTACAACAACCTGATCCAGCACCCGGACATCGAGGTCAACCATCGCGGCCGACCCATGACCCTCAAGGCGCGGCTCGCCAACGGCGAGGAAAAAACCGCTCTCTGGCCCCTGTGCGACCAACACTACGCCCCCTACGCCGATTACCGAGCCCGAACAACTCGCGATATCCCGCTCTTCATCTGCGAACCCGCCTGAACTCCGTCGGTCCGGGCAGTCTCGGGCAACACGGATCCCAAGGGCGCGGGATTTAGAGCGCGAATCTTAGATCGCGGGTTTTAGATCTCGGATTTCAGGGCGCGGATTTCAGGGCGCGGCGACTTCGCCGCTAGCTCGGCATCATCTTCGAGAGATCGATGGAGCCCGTCATAATTCCCCCGGCGCAGCCCCCATCGGTAAAGATATTTTCGCCGCTGATATAGCTGGCCGCCGGACTGTTGAGAAAAGCCAGGGGCCAGGCCTGCTCGTCGGCGCTGGAATTGCGTCCAATGGGCTTGGGGAAATTGTCCATGAAGGCCTTACCCACCTGCTCTTCGAAGTGCGGCATCATGGGCGTATCCGTGGGGCCGGGGCTGATGCAGTTGAAGCGAATGCCCGTTTCCCGGGTGAGCAGAGGTCCACGGTGCAGCACGTAGACGATGGTGCACATCTTGGAAAACGAATACCCCTCGAGGCTTCCGGCGGCGTCGGCCTCCTTCACCCAGGCCAGGGCTTCGGCGTGATCCGTCAGGGCGAGCAGTTCTTTTACTCGCTCCAGCGCCATCATGTACGCCATGCCCGCCGCCGAGGAAATGGACGCGACCCCATCGCCCCGCTTCATGTGGGGAACGCACGCCTCCACGAAATGCCGTTGACCCAGGAAATTCACGCTCATCACGTCGACGTTGGAAAACGATCCACCGGGCAAGCCGGCGCAATAGAAAAGTGCGTCGATAGGACCCGCCTGGGCGATCTCGACCACCGCGGAATCAATGGCACCCGGGTCTCGGCAGTCAACCTCGAAGAAATCCGCATGGGCCACCTTGGGCTTCTTGATATCCACGGCCACAATCTCGGCACCGAGTCCCCCGACGATCCGGGCGGTCGCTTCCCCCATGCCCGAGAAACAACCCACCACCACCGCACGCTTTTGCTCGTAGCTAAGGGGGCTTTGCATGGGATCTCCTGGGGGCCACGTTGAAGGGGTCGGTGTAGACTCAACCTAGCAACAATCGTGGCCCCAACCTTCCCCCGCCCGCGAGGACCCTCAGCTTGGATCAGAAAATCAAAGAAGAACTGCTCTCTGTCGCCCGGGAAATGTCGGCCAGCGGCCTGGTGGAGGGCACCGCGGGAAATCTCTCAGCGCGCCTCGACGACGGCCGTATCGTATTGACCCCCGCATCCCTGGACTACGCCGGAATGACTCCCGACGACTTGGTGGTCGTGGACCCTGCGGGCAACGTGCTCGAGGGCCACCGGGCGCCCACCACGGAAAAGGCCCTCCACCTGGCCTGCTTGTCCCGGCACGCGGATATCGGCGCTGTTCTCCACTGCCACGCGCTGTTCGCCAGCAT
>CAWVXN010000612.1:0-2123 GCA_963933695.1 uncultured Myxococcales bacterium
GATGCGAAGTCCGGCGAGGCCAAACGATTTAGAGAAGCCTTGGACCGTAATCACCCGATCGCGAAGTGGACGAGGCAGGTGATGAAAGCTCGCGAATTGTCCCGGCGGGAAGACGATATCCGACCAGATCTCGTCGTTGAGAATCCACAAGTCGTGCTTCCTGGCAAATTGAGCGACGAGTTCCAGCTCGTCTTTTCTCATCAAACGTCCCAAGGGGTTGTGGGGGTTGCAAACGCCAATCATCCGGGTTCGATCAGTCACTAGGGATTCCAGTGCATCCAAGCGGAAACTACGTGTTTCGGGGTCGTAGGGGCAGCGCTTGACTCGCGCGCCGGCGTGGGTCGCCGCCTGCTCGAAGAGGTAATCGACCGGATCGAAAATGATCATTTCGTCGCCTTGCTTGAGGAACGCCCGGGCGACCGTATACATGCAACTCGCGGCGCTATCGAGGGGCAGAATCCTTTCAGCATCCACACCGCGGTAATTGCGCGACGTAAGCTCCCGCGCCGTGGCGGTTAGGAGCGCCGGGAGGCCTCGGTGCGGCCCGTAGGAGAAGACGCCTTCTTGGGCATAGCGCGTAATTGCGTCCCGGATCTCCTGGGCGACAGGGAAGTCCGGATCCGCCGCCGTCAGAGGAATGACCCCGTGCTTTGTTTCGGCCCAGCGATAGTTGTACGCGCGCTCGGACAAGAGGTCGAGGGGGACTGCGTCATTGCTGAAGAGTAAGCTTGTCATCAGACTACGCCGTCGTCGCCAGTGGGATCGATTGATCCGCCGTAGGCGGCGCCAGGAATTCTTCTTGCAGGATATTGCCCCGCTCCAGTAGGGGCCTCATGGCGGCTTTTCGAGCCTCGGAGTAGTCGAGCAAGGCGTGCCGTGAGGTCGAAAAATGGCTTTCTGCTAGGCCCTCGGCGAGAAAAACCGCATCTTCGATTGCGGTGTTGACACCCTGGCTCGTGAAAGAATGAAGAGCGTGGGCGGCATCGCCCAGCAGGGCGACGTTTGCCCGGAAGTAGGCATCGAGGGGTTCGAGGGCGCCGGTTTTACAGATGCGGGTTCGCCGGAAATCCGTGGCCCGAATCAGTTGATCGGCGGGGCCGGACCAGCCTCGGGTGAGCATTCGGATAAAACTCTCCAGGCTGGCTGGGTCGGCTTTGGGGGTCAGATGTTTTTCCCCGTCGAATTGCAGGTACCAGATGAGTTTGTGGCTGCTTGCCGGAACGATCCCGAGTGCGAGTCCGCCCTGTTCATGTCGTATTTTGATAAAACGCTTGCGTGAGCGGGCAACCAAGAGGTCGCTCTCGACCACCGAGACGAGTTCGATGACTCGCGCATTCACGATCTGGGTATCGGGGAAAATCTCGCCTCGGACTTTCGAGTTCGTCCCGTCGCAGCCAAGGAAAAGGTCCGCCTCGACCCGGTCGCCGTTTTCGAAGATCGCCCGGCGTACCTGGCCATTGGGTCCATGTTCAAAATGCGAAAAAGCCTGGCCGTATCGAGTCCAGCTTTCGGGCAAACCCTCTCCGAGTGCTTGAAGAAATGCGCTCCGAGTGATTCCGTGGACCGACCCCATGTTTTCGTCGAGCAGGTCGTTCCCCCGATGGTCACGGATTGTGCAGCCCGTCATCGGATAGGAGAGGTTTTCAACCGCCGTGCGCCGTCCAATGCCCGACAGTGCTCGTAACCCGTTCTCCAATAGAATGAAGCCCAGACCCTGATCGTGTTGGGCCCGGCCACGCTCATGGATGGAGACCGTTCCGCCGAGTTGGCGGTAACGCTGGGCGAATGCGATTCCAGCGATGCCGCCTCCGATGATCGCGATTTTTCTGGGGTGCACTGTTTTTCCTTCCTCGGAGGTTTTCATTTCTTTTGGGGTGGGGGACGCAGGACCGTCGTGAAGAGGCAAGTGGTCCTGGAAGGCAATACGCGCGATTAGTTGGGTTTCTGGAAGCGCTTGTAGATGTCTCGATTACGGATGGAACCACCGTCCCGCTGGACCGAGATTCCCGACTTTTCCAATTCGAGGATGGGGTAGGAACCCGATTCATCGGAACTGCTCGATCCCCGAACCCAGAGCCCTACGTTGCGGCGTTTGATGAAATCCTTGCCTCGCGCAGGGTCTG
>CAWVXN010000613.1:0-2115 GCA_963933695.1 uncultured Myxococcales bacterium
CGGTGGCCACGGCGGCCCTGGCCGGGGCGGGCGGCGTCGCGGTGTCCCGGCTGCTGGCCCCGCCCGGCGACGGGTTTGCCATGCTCGAACTCGATGGCCTTGCCGCGGTATCGATTTTGATCGTTGCCCTGGCGGCAACCCTGGTGATCTGGCTCTCCACGAGTCGCCTCACCTCGATCCGGGTTCCCTATGGCGAATATTATGCGTTGGTCCTGTTGGGCCTGGCGGGGAGTTTCGTCGCCCTGCAGGCCGAGAACATGATGGTTCTCTTCCTGGGCCTCGAGGTCATGGGCCTGTCAGCGAGTATTCTCGCCGCCGCTGAACGCGGGAAAGAACACGCCATCGAAGCAGCCCTTAAGGGATTTCTCGCCAATGTCTTGGCGAGCGGCGTGTTGCTCCTGGGTATCGCTTTTCTCTACGGGGCCACCGGACATTTTGATTACGCCGGTTTGCAAAGCACCTTCGATCCCAGCCAACCCCTGGCACTGGCTGGGCTGGCTCTGCTCTTTGGCGGCTTCGCGATGAAACTCGGTCTGGTTCCCTTCCACCAATGGCTGCCCGATTTTCAAGAGGGGGCATCGACCTCGATCGCCGCCTATGTGTCGACCTGTGTGATTATGAGCGTGATCCTCGCCTGGTTGCGCGTCATTCTGCACGCGCTTCCAGATCTGGGTCCCTTGTTGGCTCCGGTTTTCTCCGTGCTGGGGGTGGCGAGCATCGTGATCGCGAACCTGATGGCGTTGATCCAGCGCAACGTCAAGCGAATGCTGGGTTGGCTCGTCATCGCCCAGTCGGGCGCCTGGGTTCTGACCTTCGTGGTGGGCGGGAGCGTGGCCTACGGGGCCCTGCTCTTTGCGTTGATCTCTTATGGGCTGGTGATGTTGGGGGCTTTTGGGGTGGTGATGACCCTCAAGGGCGGCGGTCGCGAACTCGAGCGATTGGAGCACTTCGCGGGCATCGCCGAATCACGCAAGGGATTGGCGGCGATGATGACCCTCTTCATGCTCGCCCTGGCGGGGGTTCCGGGCACCGTTGGTTTCTGGGCGCGTTGGCATCTGGTGGGCGCCTTGGTGGCGGGCGGTGAGTTGGTGCTGGCGGTGGTCGCCGTTCTGGGGAGCGTGGTTTCTCTCTATATCTGTATGCAGGTGCCCGTGATGATGTACATGCGCGAAACCCTGGAAGAGGAACCGAGTGAATCCTCAACCAATGAACTCGGCGTGCTGCTGCTCTGCGCCGTGGTGGTCATCGGCTTGGGAATCTGGCCCGACCCGTTGATCGCGATTCGAGGGATTGGGTTACTCGAGTTGTTGCAGGCGAGTATTCACTAGGGCTCTTTTTACAAGCGCTCTTTTACAAGCGCTCTGTTACAAGCGCTCTGTTCACTAGGGCTCTATTCAAAATCACTAGCGCTCTGTTACAAGTGCGTTTGATCGGATCAGCGCCGGGTGCCCCCGCTTCGCTGGACCCGGATCTCGCCCCGGCGCCGGGTGAGGTGCAATTCGTCGAGGAGTTCCATCAGCGGCATGGCGGTGCGCCGAGAAGTGCCGATCAACGCCTTGTAGGTCTGGGTATCGAGTTCGGCCTCGCTTTCGAAGTGGGTCTCGACCCGGCGACACAAGGCGTCAATGGCCTCCCGGGCAAACCAGAGGTCGCCCGGCGCGCGAACGAGTTGACCCTGGCGCTCGAGGTGGGCGAGCAGGTCGCGCAGATGATCCAGGGAAACGCCGAGTTTTTCGGCCCAATCCTTTGGGCTGAGGGGCTCGAGCCCGGATGCCAGGGAGTCCTGGAGAATGCGCTCTGCAGCGTCAGCCGATGCGGGGTCGAGGACAGCCCGGTGTTCGGCCAAGCGGGTTAGATCCTGCTCGCTGACGATTCGTTGATCGGCTTCCAAGAGGGCGATCGCGAGTTCCGCGGCCTCGCGCGGAACATTGTCCGGCAGCCCTCCCCGCATGGCGGCTCGGGGCATGCCCGGGCGCATGGGTTCCTGTCGGTGGAATTCCGCCAGACTCGCGAGCAGGCTGGTCTCCAGGCGATGGGTCATGTCGGCGTCCACCCAGCGGTGTCCGCCAGCCTCGAGAACGCCGCCCGGGCTTTCGGGGCCGCGCAGGAGTTCGT
>CAWVXN010000614.1:0-2112 GCA_963933695.1 uncultured Myxococcales bacterium
TGGAGCTGGGGGATTGGTTCGGGCAGGACCGGGAGAGCGTGGGGAGGTGCCTTGTGCCAGCCGCATGCAATTCAAGTAGAGTGAAACTATAGGCGTCGTTCCCGACGGAGGGCAAGCGGTGCCGAGGCGTTCGTGACAAGGGGCGATGTGTTCGGGAATCAATCGGGAAAACGAATTCAAGGGATTGGCAGGGAATGAAGGTCAGCGAACGGATCGTCGTGGTCGGGGGCTCGTTGGCCGGCCTTCGGGCCATGGAGGCGATGCGCGCACTCGGTCATCAGGGCGAAATTGTGGCAATTTGCGGTGAAGACGAAATGCCCTATGACCGCCCACCCCTTTCCAAGCAATTTTTAAAGGCTGGCTGGGACGATGATCGGCTCTCCCTGGGTCGAAGTGGTTTTCAGGAGTTAGACGTGGACTGGCGCCTGGGTTGTCACGCCCAATCCCTGGATGCCGGGGCTCAAGAGATCGGGTTCTCGGACGGAAGCCGTCTGGCGTATGGCGGTCTACTGATCGCGACTGGAAGCACCCCGCGCCGTCTGCCGGGTGCGTCTGCGCTGAAGGGGACCCATGTGCTTCGCAGCCTCGCCGAGGCCAGGGCCTTGCGTGAGGATCTCCAGCCTGGATCTCGCCTTTTGGTGATCGGCGCTGGATTTATCGGAATGGAGGTGGCTGCGAGTGCCCGGGAACTCGGCCTCGAGGTTACGGTGATCGAATCCCTTCCCAGCCCCCTACTTCGGGGCTTGGGCCCGGAGCTCGGGGCCTGGGCGATGGGTCGGTTCGCCGACCACGGCGTTGATGTTTTTTGCGGTGCGACGGTCAAGGGTTTCCTTGGAGAGACCCGGGTTGAGGGGGTAGAACTCGGCGACGGCAAACGGATTCAAGCCGATGTTGTCGTGGCGGGGATCGGTGTAGTTCCAGCGTGTGCATGGGTCGCCGATTCCGGTCTCGATATTGAAAATGGCATTCTGTGCGACGGCTCGGGGGCAACTGGACTCCCCGATGTAGTTGCCGCGGGTGACGTGGCCCGCTGGTATAACCCCGTCTATGGGGAGGCGATTCGCTATGAGCACTGGACGAGTGCGGTCGAGCAGTCCGCCGTTGCGGCCCAGCGCCTATTAGAGGGCAAGGGTGGCGTACAACCCCTCGCCCAAGTTCCCTATGTCTGGAGCGATCTCTTTGAAATGCGCCTGGCGATAGTCGGGGATGTGGCCGGCAGTGATCGGATGCATGTCTGCCACGGAAGTCTCGAAGGGGACAAGTTCCTCGCCCTGTTTGGCCGAGGCGGCAAGCTCTGCGCTGCAGTGGGAATGAAGCGACCACGGCCGCTGAATGCCTGCCGGACATTAATCGGCCAAGGCGCTTCCTTTGAGGATGCTGTTTCCGCGAACGCTTGAAGCCACGCCTTTATGGGTTGCTTGGCGCAGGGGAATTCCTCGTTTCCCGCTCGTCGCGCAGAAAGAGCAGCGCGAGCAAGGACGAACAGTTCAGAAATGCGAAGCTTCCGAAGGCAAAAGCATAGCTACCAAAATGATCGTGAATGGCTGCCGCAAAGAGAGGCCCGCACCCGCCCAGTACGAGGGTCAGCATGAGCGCTCCGTAGATGGGTGCCAGGTATCGCAGTCCGAAACAATCTGAAACGATCAGAGGATAAACCACGTCTCGGGCCGCGTAGGCGAAGCCGAAGCTGCCAATGAATGCCCAGATCAACCACGAGTCGGGATCGGCGAGTAGGAGTAGGGAGCTGAGGGTGAGCACTCCGTAGTCGAGAAGAATCGAATACTTCTCGGGAATGCGGTCGGCCAACAGGCCCAGCCCTATCTTGCTCGAGATTCCCAACCCGATAGCGATCGTGTAGAGGCGCACGGCCTCGTTTCTCTCGAGTCCAAGGTCGGTGAGGTACAGGACCAGGTGCTCAAGGAGCGCCAAGAAATAAAAGAAGAAGGTAAAGAGTGAAAAGAAGAGGATCCAGAAGCTCCGAGTCCGAAGCGCTGCTCGAAGATTGAGATCACTATCGCTTTCCGGTCTTCGTGCGGGCCTTCGGCGGTGATCACGCTCGGGCTCGGGCTCAGGAGGAGACGTGCCCTTCTCTCCAGTTCGAACCTCTCGCAG
>CAWVXN010000615.1:0-2112 GCA_963933695.1 uncultured Myxococcales bacterium
CTTGGGGAAAAGGGCGATTTGGTAGCGGGGGTGGGATTCGAACCCACGACCTCCGGGTTATGAGCCCGACGAGCTACCGGACTGCTCTACCCCGCAACAAAATCGGTTGCTATTGATAGGCGGCGCTGAGGCCGCTGTCAACGCTCAGCGTAAATGCATTTTTATCCTTGTCCCCGAACTTCGCTTGATCATGGTTTAAAACAGGCCAAGCCATGGGCCTATTAGCCAGGACAATGGCCCTCTTGAAGGCTCTCTAGGCCGAGTTGCTCTCAAGAATGTGGATGCCGCAAGCCGAAGCCAGTCCGATCACGTGAGCGAGTCCGACCTTTGCACCTTCGATCTGTCGGGGCCCGGCCTCACCGCGAAGGTGGTGGCAGACCTCCCAGACATTGGCGATGCCGGTCGCCGCGATGGGATGTCCCTTAGACTGCAGGCCTCCCGAGACGTTTACGGGAGTGGTGCCCGTACGCCACGTCGCCCCGGACTTGAAGAAGTCAACCGCGTTGCCCTCTTCGCAGAGCATCAGGTTGTCATAGTGCACCAGCTCGGCTGTCGCGAAACAGTCGTGCAACTCGACCAGGTCGAGGTCTTCGGGGCCTACGCCAGCTTGTTCGTAAGCTTGCTTGGCTGCGGCCCGGGTCAGCGTGTTGACGTTCGGGAGCACCTGGCAGGCCTCTTCGTAGGGATCGCTCGTGAGAATTGACGCGGAGATCTTAACCGCGCGTCGCTGCTGTTCTTGGGAGAGGGTTTTGAGCTTGGATCCACTGACCAGGACTGCGGCTGCGGCACCGTCGCAGTTCGCCGAACACATGGGCCGGGTGTTGGGATAGGCGATCATGATATCCCCCATAATCTCTTCGAGGGTCATCTCCTTGGAGTAGGCCGCCAGGGGGTTGAGGGTCGAGTGAGAGTGGTTTTTCCTGGAGATCTCAGCAAAGAGTTCAAAGTTGGCGCCGCCGTACTTGTGGTTGTACTCCATGCCGATCTGCGCGAAGACGCCGGGCATGGTGTCGGTGCCGATTCGGCCATCGACCCCCGCGACGGCTCCGTAACGCCCCGAGCGTTCCCACGCCTTGCCGTCGCTCTTGCGCGAGCCGCCGGCCAGGAGTCCGGCTCCGGCGAGTTTCTCGACGCCCACGGCCAGGCCGAAATCGGATTCACCGGCCTTGATGGACATGCCGACAACGCGAAGGGCTGTCGCCCCGGTCGCGCACGCGTTGGAAACGTTGTACGCGGGGATTCCCGTTTGCCCACAGGCTTTCTGGATGACTTGGGCGATGGGCATGGCCCCGCCCATCAGGTTGCCGGCGGCGATGATGTTCATGTCCTTCATCGTGACTCCGCCGTCGGCGAGAGCCGCCAGGGTGGCTTCCGTGGCGAGGTCGACGGTATCGAGTTCCTTGTGCTTGCCGAACTTCGTCATCTTGATGCCGAGAATGAAAACGTCTTCCGAGGCCATGTGGGTTCTCCTGGATTGATTCGATTGATTGATCGGGTCCGGTGCGACCCGCTAAAAACCACTCATTGAAATCGTGTGTTAAAGAAGCGTTTGTAAAGAATCGTTTATAAAGATGATTCCTAAAAAACGAAAGGCGCTTAGGCCGCCGGTTCGAAGCCGAAATTGATCGCTTCGACTCCCTGCTCATCCTTCCCGATGGGGAAGGTGGTGAGTTTGACCGGCATGCCGAGCTTCACGTGGTCTGGGGAAGCTTCGACATTCACAATATTTCCCCGCACACTCGTGCCACCACAGTCGATGATCGCCGAGATGAACGGCACCTCGATTCCCGGAGCAGCGAAGGCCACGATGGTGAAGGACCGGACCTCGCCTTGGGTCGCAATATCCACTGATTGAAACTCGGTTCCCGAGCAGCCCGCGCAGGCGTTTCGACGGTCAAAAAAGCGCGCGCTGCAGGCTTTGCATTCATGAGCGACCAGATGGGGGTTGTCACCCAAGGTCAGGTAGTTAACGAACGGAATGGCGTTGGACAAAGGGACTCCTTCTTGGGGCAGCACATTCATTGGTGCCTGCATTGGCATTGGTGCTTGTCATTGGTGCTTGTCATTGGCGCTTGTCGTTGGCGCTTGTCGTTGGCGCTTGCAGTTGGCGCT
>CAWVXN010000616.1:0-2111 GCA_963933695.1 uncultured Myxococcales bacterium
CGCCCAGCACTTCGTCGCCAACTATTGCCCGCTGATCTTTATGGAGGAGAGCGGACGCAACTGCACCCCGGACAAATTACCCGTGGCCGAGCGCGAAGCCCTCTTCGCGGCCTGCGATGATTTTCTTCGAAACCTGGTCCGGATCCTCGAACCCGAGTGGGTGGTCGGCGTGGGGGCCTTCGCCGCGCGCCGGGCCGAGGCCTGCCTGGCGGGTCAGGACCTCCACTTCGGCCAAATTCTCCATCCCAGCCCCGCGAGCCCCCGGGCCAACCGAGGCTGGGAGGGTGAGGTTCGGAGTCAGCTCCAGGCTCTGGGGCTCTGCGACGCCCAATGCCGCTAACGCTGGGACTCCGGCCCTCTCGTTGATCAATAGGGGCTGATCTAAAAGGCTGATCTAAAAGGGCTGATCAACAGGGCCGACCAGAAGGACCAACCAAAAAGCCGCATTGGGCTCTGGTCAAGTCGCGAGTGGACGGTACCCTTGCGAGCCAAATCCGAAACCATGGAGGCGCCTCGATGACTGTTCGGCACTCATTTCGAATCACCCCGCTCGCAGTCCTGGCCGGAAGCCTAGTGCTCGCCGGTTGCTCGGAAACCGGTGCGGAGGCCCAGAAGGCTCCGGTCAGCCCGGAGACCCCCACGGCCATCGTGGAAACAGTCACAGAGACCCCCCTACCCTCTTTTCAAGGAGATGACGTGGCCCTTGCCGCAATCGACGCATTTATCGAAGAAGCCAAGATCGACCAGACCGCAGCCGACTGGAAGAACTCGCTCCCCATGCCGCCCCAGGTCGAATTCGATCCGGCAAAGACTTATTTCTGGTACCTCGACACGAATAAGGGCAAGATCAAGATCAAGCTGATGCCGAGCGTCGCGCCCATGCACGCAAGCAGCACCATTTATCTCACCCGGCTCGGGTTCTACGACGACGTGGTCTTTCACCGCGTGATCACGGGCTTCATGGCCCAGGGCGGCGATCCCACGGGCTCCGGCCGAGGGGGCCCCGGCTACAAGTACGCCGGTGAGTTCGATTCAGCGGTCCGCCACAATCGCCCAGGCATGCTCAGCATGGCGAATGCGGGACCTGGGACCGATGGGAGCCAATTCTTCCTGACTTTTGTCGCCACCCCCCACCTCGACGGCAAGCACACCATTTTTGGCGAAGTGGTGGACGGCATGGACACCGTCAAGGCTCTTGAGGAGCTCGGGAGCCGGGGCGGAAGCACCCAGGAGCGACTCGTGATCGAAAAAGCCACGATCGACGTCGAATAGCCGCGCACCCGGAGCCGCCAGTCCCCGGGCAAAAAGAGGGCTCATCATGTCCGAGGAGCGGGAAATTGAAGCGGCACTCGCCGCCAATGCCGCTTTCTACCAAGCGCTTGCCCAGGGCGATTACCCCGCAATGGAGGCGCTCTGGTCCGCTTCGGAGCCCCTGCTCTGCAGCCATCCCGGAACCCCAGCGCTCCAGGGCCGCCCGGCGGTGATGGAGAGTTGGCGGGCGATTCTCACCCGTCCGCCCGCCATCGAGATCCGAAACCCTCGAGCGGTGGTGATCCGAGGCCTAGCTTTCGTAACTTGCTTTGAGCAGATCGGCGAAACGATCTTGACTGCCACCAACGCTCTGGTCTGGGAGCGGAGTGACTGGCGAATCGTTTTTCACCAGTCGGGGTATATCGCGCCAGATCAGGCCGAACCCTCAAGCCCCGACCCACGTCTCCACTAAGCGAAGCCGGGTCAGCAACACCGAACAAGCGACTCTTAACAAGCGAGTCCGCACGAACGAGCCCGCACGGCATCGCGTTTAGTCCAGGGCAACCGCCGCCAGGAGCCCGTGACGCGCCAGGGAGAAGCGACCGGATTCGCCGGCTCCGCCATACAGGAGGCCCCGAAGCAGCGCTTCGATGGCCTCGGGTTTTTGCGCCGCGATCGCCAGCCCCTGGACCCGAAGCGCTGGATGCAGCGCCTCGGCACCGGAGAGTCCCGCCTCTCCCGGCGAGAGCCACAGGCTCTCGACCTCGAAGTTCTCGGCCAGAACCGCTTCGACCGCCATGGCCTTGCTCCGCATGGACTCATTTGCATCGTCCACCGCCGCCAGGTAAAGGCTAAAGCCT
>CAWVXN010000617.1:0-2101 GCA_963933695.1 uncultured Myxococcales bacterium
GCCGCCAGGGCCTGGGCGGCTACCTGGCCGCCGAAGAGGCGACCGGGTCGGTCACTTTCGTTTTGACCACGATAGATATTGAGTTCGATTTCTTCGAGATCGAGCATCTCAAGGAACCGCTCGATGGCGAGCTGGGCGTTGGTGTCCTGGGTCATGGCGGCGCAGCATAGCAGCACCATAACCAGGAATCGCCGAGGGGTGTGGATGAGCTGTTGTGGATAAGCTGTTGTGGATAAGCGGGTATGGATAAGCGGGTATGAATAAGCGGGTATGAAGTTGCCCGAGGGATGTTTTCTCAGTCGCTGGAGGGGTTCTTCTTTGCGGCTTCTCGCTCTTCCTCGGACTGGGCGATCTGACGGAATGTTTCCGCGTCCACGACGCTCGCCAAATCGTCGAGAGCCCCGAGCAGGAAATCGTAGTCGCCGAGATCGCAGATCTGGTGAACCAACTGCCCAAGTTCGGATTCGACCGCGTCCAGGGCCTGCAGCCCCGTGGACGTGATCTCGATGCGCACGCCTCGGCCATCGGTCTCATCGGCGATTCGGGTCAACCGTCCTTCCTTTTCCAACCCGGCCACAATGGCCGTTAACGTCGGGCGCTTAATGGCCGCGCGCGCGGCGAGTTCCCCCGCACGCTTGGGACCGTGGCGAAGGAAAAGGAGAAGGCGGTATTGGGGAAGGCTGACCTTGGTCGCACGGCAAATTTGTTCGAATACCCGGCTGACGATCGCGATGGTTCGGACCGCCCGGGCCAAGCGGATATCGGGAACCGAAGACGGAATCTCGGGTTCGGCCGGAGGGTCTTCGGGAGGCGTGGAAATCATAGGCAGAGGCTATCAAAACCGTGGACACGCGGAAGTCCTAGTTGCACGACCGGTGAGGGGGCAGGCGCTGGGGTAGCGTTCGCCGAAAGATCGAGAAAACAGAGGGCGCTGTTATGCAATTCGGGATTTTCTACGAACATCAGTTGCCTCGGCCGTGGGCTGAAGGAGACGAACACAAGCTCTTTCAGGATGCCCTGGATCAGGTGGAACTCGCCGATCGCCTGGGCATCGACTACGCGTGGGAAGTGGAGCACCACTTTCTTGAGGAGTACTCCCACTCGTCGGCGCCCGAGGTCTTCCTGGCGGCATGTTCCCAGCGAACCCAGCGGATTCGCTTGGGACACGGCATCGTGTTGATGCCCCCGGGCTACAACGCGCCGGCGCGGATTGCCGAACGAATTGCCACCCTTGATCTGGTCTCCAATGGGCGAGTGGAGTTTGGTACAGGGGAGTCCTCTTCCCTGGCGGAACTGGGTGGCTTTCATGTGCCCGTGGGGGAAAAGCGGGCGCATTGGCGCGAGGCTCTGGAGCAGGTTTGCAACATGATGGCCATGGATCCCTACCCGGGCTATGTCGGCGAATCGTTCTCCATGCCCTGTCGCAACGTCGTCCCCAAGCCCCTGCAAAAACCCCACCCGCCGCTCTGGGTGGCTTGCTCCAATCGCGAGACCATTCACCTAGCCGCGCGCCTGGGCATCGGCGCACTGACTTTCGCCTTCGTCGATCCGGAAGAAGCGGCACAATGGGTGTCGGAGTACTACGAGATCATCGAGACCGAGTGCATCCCCATAGGCCATACCGTCAATGCCAATATCGCGATGGTGACCGGATTCTCCTGCCACGAAGACGAGGCAGAGGCCCGTCGCAGGGGGGAGGACGGTTTCCGATTCTTTGGTTACGGGCTGGGGCATCACTACGTCTTTGGCGCCCACAAGCCGGGCCGGACGGATATCTGGGCGAACTTCGAGAAGGCCCGGGCAACGCTGCCCAGCGCCGGCCAGGCTCGGGGGATCGGAACGCCCGATCAGTTGCGCGAGCACATCCGGGGCTTCGAGGAGGCGGGTGTAGACCAGGTGATCTTTATCCAGCAGGGTGGCCGCAACCGCCACGAACACATCTGCGAGTCCCTGGAACTGTTTGCCGAGAAGGTCATGCCCGAGTTTCGCGAGCGTGAAGCCGCCCGTCAGGCGGATAAAGCTGCCCGGCTGGCGCCGGCCATCGAGCAAGCCCTGGCGCGCAAACAGTGGATGCCGGCCTTGGCGGATGATGAGATTCCAG
>CAWVXN010000618.1:0-2092 GCA_963933695.1 uncultured Myxococcales bacterium
GTCCCAGCCCACGGACGACCCGTCCCAGCTGGATTTGAATGTCAACGTGGTCGAAAGGCCAACGGGCTCATTCAGCTTTGGCGCCGGCTACTCCTCCCAGGACGGACTCCTCTTTACCGCTTCCCTGGCCCAATCCAATCTCTTTGGTCGTGGCTACTTCGTCAATCTGTCGGTGGACGTGGGAAGGCAGACAAGCCGCTACTTCGTATCGCTCTCCGATCCTTATTTTTTGGGAAGCAAGTTCAGCTTTTCGGGAACGATTTTTGTGACCGATACCAGCTTCGAATCCTTTGAGCAGAAGCAGCAGGGGATCCAGTTCTCCTTGGGCCACGCCCTCACAGAGGACAACTCGGCTCGGGTTGCGCTCAACTATTCTTGGCGAAGCCGTGAGGTACGACAGCCTTCGGGGGTGAACGCCTCGGCGCCGATTTTCCGGGAGCTTCTCCGGACCAGTGATACGGCGAGCATTATCGGACTGTCCCTGGCGCGTGATACTCGGGACGATCGCTACTCGGCCGTTCGCGGCACAAATTTCGCTGCCAATGTCGAGTATGCGGGGTTGGGCGGATTTTCGCGCTTCCTGCGTGCGGAGATGAGGGGTTCTTGGTATGTGGAGGCGCCCTCTTGGATGCTGAAGCGGTCGGCCTTCGTCTTGAGTTCGCGGATGGGATACGCATTGCCCTTCAATGACATTTCGGACTGGGATCTGGCTATCAACGATACGGATCTTTGCGATGATCCGGGCAGTTGTGAGAACGTTGGCCGACTGGATCAGATCGATACGAATCTCAAGCTCCCTCTCACCGAGCGTTATTTTCTCGGCGGCATCGGAAACTTTCAGTTACGTGGGTATCGCGCGCGTTCCTTGGGTCCGCGCCGGGCGATTCTGCAGAGAACGGGATTCACGGGGGAAGGAAGTCTCTTTCATCCGGTCGGTTCGACAGTTGAATACGATAGCGTCAACGATCGGCTGATTGCTGTGTGCAACGACCAAGGCATTTTTAGCCAGGGGAATGGCAACGGGCGTTGCAATCAGTTGAATACCCAGGACTTCGACGATTTTGGAGATCTCGCCGAGACCGATGTGGTCGGTGGCAATTCGTTTATAGCCTCGAGCATTGAATACAGATTCGGAATTTCCGAGCAGGTCGGTCTTCAGGGAGTTCTTTTTGTCGACGGAGGCAACGCCTTCTATGAAGGTCAGAACATGTTCGACGTGACGCAATGGCGCTACGGTTACGGGGGTGGGGTTCTCTGGTTTTCTCCCTTTGGGCCCCTGCAACTCGTTCTGGGATTTCCCGTCGATCCCGAAAGCTTCGAAGAGAGTCCAGTCTTCGAATTTTCGGTGGGCGGATTCGGATTGTAGATTCCTGGCGCGAGGAGTTTCGGTCCCTCAGGGAGAGGGGGGAACACTCACGTGGATGGATCTCAAACAAGGAGGTTATAGGTGAACTTCAATAAGGCGATGGTGATTGCAATCGCGGTTCTGGCTCTTGGGTGGGGACTTGCTGCAGAGGACCAGGCTGTCAAGATCGGCATTGTGGATATCGATCAGGCGATCGGTGCATCGGGTTCCGGCAAGGCGGCGAGGGAAGAACTGGATCAAAAAAAGCGCGAAGCTGAGCTCGAACTGCAGCCGATGGTCGAGCGTTACCAGGAACTGGCAGGTGAGTACCAGAAGAAGCGTGTAGTGCTCAGCGATGAGAAGCGGCGCGAGATGGAGGTCGACATCACCGAATTGCAGAATCGAATCGAGCTCAAGCAATCCGAGGCTCAGACACGGCTGAGGATGGACTTTGAGCGCCTGATCACACCGCTCCAGCAGCAACTTGACAAGGCTGTGGCCAAGGTGGGCCGGGACGGAGGTTATTCGCTGATTCTGGTCCGAGGCCAGCCCCCGATCCTGTACAGCCGAGAGGCTCTGGACATCACGGACCTGGTGATTGCCCAAGTGGAGAAGGGCGAGGAGTGAGCCGCGCCGGAGCCGTCCGCGTAGGCACGGGACGGCTCCAGCTGCGGCCCGGACAGCAGGCCCCTGATTTTTGACGAGGAAGCGTGGGGGCCAGGCGATGGATCACGAGGGCGAGAGGAA
>CAWVXN010000619.1:0-2091 GCA_963933695.1 uncultured Myxococcales bacterium
CGACCCGGGCCCAGAGCACCCGGCGCAAATCGACCCCTGCAGCCTGGGCTGAGCCGGGATCGAATGCATCCCCAGGGTCGACGAGGGCGGCCAACTCTCCCCGGCGTCCGTCCAGGGACTGCCCCCCTCCGTTTTCCACTCCACCTGTCGTGGTGCTCGCGAGCAGGGCGAAGAGGAGGGAGGTTCGCCCGGAGGAGGCGGGCCCGGTAATTTCCCCAAGGTCTCCGCGCGCAAAGCCGCCGCCCAGGAGCTCGTCGATGGCGTCGAGCCCGCTCGGGTGGCGTCGTCGGTCGGCTTCGGGTTCTTGGCTGCTCTGCAGGGTATGGCCCGGCTTCAGTTGGCCGCTTAGATCCCCGAGCAGGGCGGCAATTCGCTCCCGGGATGGCCTCGCCGTGGGTCGCAAACCCGGGGACGGGGGGGATGCGATCGGGACTTTCGGCAATGCATTGCGAGCGGGCAGGGGACCAGCGGGCATCCCCCTACTTTCGCCCTTTATTCGCCTTCGTTCAAGGCCTCGAGCGGCGCGGCCTTTAAATAGTCGAGGGATTAAATAGTCGAGGGATCCACGAGTCGGGTGCAGCCGTTCTTGATCTCGACGCGTCCCTCGGCGATCAACCGGATCGCCTGGGGGACCAGCCTTCGCTCGAGGGCGGTGACCCGGGCCGCGAGGGTATCCGGGGTGTCGCCGGCTTCTACGGGGACCGATTCCTGCAGGAGAATGGGTCCGTGATCGTATTCGTCGTCGGTGAAATGCACCGTGGCTCCGGTGAGCTTGACGCCCGCGGCGAGGACAGCCTCGTAGACCCGCTTGCCGTAGAAACCGGTGCCCGAAAAAGCGGGGATCAGTGCAGGATGAACGTTGAGCGTGCGACCCTCGTAGCGGCCGCGTAGTTGGAAGAGGGACAGGAAGCCGAGCAGTGCCACGAGTTCTACCCCGTAGGGATCCAGGGCTGCGTGCAGGGCATCATTGAAGGCGTTGGGGTCCGTGTGGTTCTTGCGCGGGATCGCGATGGCGGGAATGCCGTGCTGCCGCGCCCGTTCAAGCCCGTAGGCGTTGGCCTTGCTGGAGATGACCACCACGACCTCGCCGGGCACCTCGCCGGACTCGATGTGTTCCAGCAGGTTTTCGAGGCTCGTGCCGTTGCCCGAGAGAAGGACGGCGATACGCAGCCGTGACCCGCCCGGGGTCCCCATGGTGGTCATTGGACGAGTCCCGCTTCCCGGAGTGCGTGGTGGATCCGCCGGGTCGCCGATGATCGGTTCAGGGTGTAGAAATGGATGCCCGGCACGCCGCCCTCGATGAGTTCACGGCATTGCAACGTGGCCCACTCGATTCCGATTTCCAGGATGGCGTCGTCGTTGCCGGTGTTGGTGTCGGTGTTTTCGTTGCGTGAGAGGGTGGCGTTGAGCTCTGGGGGAATGGTTCCCCCGCCCAGGGAGGCCATCCGGCGAATGCCGCTGACGCTGGTGATCGGCATGATTCCCGGCACGATGGGAACCTGGATGCCCGCTGCTCGGGCTCGCTCTACGAAGTCAAAAAATTTCGTATTGTCGAAAAAAAGTTGGCTGATCAGGAATTGGGATCCGGCCTCGACTTTTTTCTTAAGCTGGGCCATGTCGACCTCGGGGCTCTCGGCCTCGGGGTGCATCTCGGGATGACAGCCCCCCCCGATCGTGAAGCCCCCGCGCTCGGCGATGAACGCGGTGAGTTCGTTTGCGTAGTCGAAGCCACTGTCCGGGTGGCGAAAATCGGCGGCATCCCGGGGCGGGTCGCCGCGCAGGGCCAGCACGTTCTGAATGCCTCCTGCGGTCAGATCGTCGAGGATCTGGGCAATTTCCGAGCTTTCCGAGCCCAGGCAGGGAAGGTGGGCCATGGCGGTTAGACCGAGTTCCCGCTCGATCCGGATCACCAGGTCGACGGTCTGGTTCCGGGTCGATCCCCCGGCCCCCATGGTGACCGAAACGAAGCCCGGGGAGAGTTCTCCGAGGTCGCGGATGGTCTCGAAAAGATTTTGGTAACCGCGTTCGGTCTTTGGGGGAAAAAACTCAAAGGACATAACCGGGTCGCCATTACGATAGAGATCGACGATA
>CAWVXN010000620.1:0-2088 GCA_963933695.1 uncultured Myxococcales bacterium
ATTCATGCCCGTAATCCCCAACTCGCCCAGCGCCTTCTGGAAGACCGCCATGTGGGGTGACGCAAAATGAAGGTCCAGGGCTTCTTGGGACTCCCATTGCTCGAAAACGCGTATCGTCCCGGCCTCTCCCATGTCGAGGGAGAAAGCATAGTCGATATTTCCCGGCTCCTTGTGAGTCTCCTGCATCATCACGGCGGCAGGCCCCACGGCTTGGTCTCGCTTCGAGGGGTCGACGCCAATCGTTCCGGCGATCACGAACATACGCTCTCCTGTTTGACAGTTTTCCGGTCACGCGGGTCACGCGGATTAAGGCAGGTCGGTTAATAAAGCAGGTTAAAGGTCAGGTGAAGAAGTTAGATAAAGAAGTCAGGCAGTAAAAAAGTCGGCGCGGGGAACCCCACTGGGGTCGTAGACCGGTTCCCGATGGTCGACGCGAAACTTTGAAACGTCCACGCCGCGCAAGCCAAAGCCCGCAATGGTGTTGCGCATGTTCAGATAATGCTCGTTCTTGAAGTGGCTCGCGAGATCCGCTTCGGTTTCCCAATGCTCGTAAACCATGATCCGTCCCTCGATCAGGGGATCGCCAGTCCAGACATAGGCCACGCATCCCTGCTGGGAACGAGTGCCCACCATATGCGGTATGGCCGCCTCCAGAGCCTCGGCCCGGCGCTCGGGGTCGACGTCGATGGTTCCGGCAATCAAAATCATGATTTGCTCCCCAGTCCAGGGCCCAGATCCCCGGGCACGGGCATCAACTGACCGCTCAAATCCGGAGGACCCATGTAAAAGAGGTTGAAATGCCGGCGCGCAAATCGCCAGGCACCTTCCTCCTGGCAATACTCATCGCTGTAGGCCCCCATGGTAAAGAGTCCCGCGCCGCCCCGGGTGCGGGCATGCTCGGTGATCGTCCATCGCCCCCAGGCCCCGGCCTGATCGATCTCGATGATTCCGCCCCCCGAGCTCTGCATTACGAATTCGAGGCCACCGGTCAGCGCTTCCAGGCGGGCGACCAGGGCTTCACGCCCCCGACTGCATTCTCCCAGCAGTTCCCACTCGCCGTCCTCCGCCCAGGTTTCAAGCCACGCCTCGGAATCCGATCGCAGAACCGCGTCCGAGTAACGGGCCACGAGGTTTCGAATTTCGAGTTCGTCGGCGATACGTGATTCACTCATTTCCGGGTTTTCCTCCGTTCATTGACACCGCGAAGCTCATTGCCCAGCCATGCGCTCAACCACCGGCGCGAATGCCTCCATGACATCGTCGGTCACGGTGATATAGCTGATCCCGAAGCACTCCCGCCGCCGCTCCAATTCCTCGCAGATCGAATCCACGCTGCCAAAGAGACCGTGGGGATGGGCGCGCATCTCCTCTTCGCTCAGGCCAAAAGCTCCGGCCATACCCCGGGCAGCAGCGTCTCCGGCGTCCCCCACGAAAGTAAAGTAGGCGCCGATCTCGATCTCCAGCGCGTCCATCCGCGAACCCGCGCCCTCGCGCACCCAGGCAAGCTTGCGTTCGGTCTCGGACGATGTGCTCAACCTGACGCCCTCGGGTCCCAGCACCCCAGCTCGATTGTTGAAGTTGAGGCTGACGATATCCGCCTCACGGCCGGCGAGAGTGAGAACACGACGGCTTCCGCCTCCGATCATGATGGGGGGATGAGGGCGCTGCACGGGAAGGGGCACGCCCGTGTACTCGTGCACATTCACATGCTCGCCGGACTGATCAATGGGCTCCCCAGCCATGTGGGCCTTGACCAGGGCCACGGTCTCGGCCAGGCGGTCAATGCGCACAGGTGCGGGATCGAAACGCATCCCGAGCGCGGCGTACTCGGGTTCAAGCCACCCGGCCCCAAGCCCCAGTTCCAAACGTCCCTCGGAGAAAAAATCCAGGGTGGCGGCTTCCTTGGCGAGCACTGCCGGGTGTCGATAGTCCTGGCAGAATACCCTGCAGCCCACGCGCAAAGTAGTTGTCGCCTCGGCGGCGACCGCCATCGCGGGCACCGCCGCGAGTTCCTGGAGCGGATGCTTGCTCCGCTCCAGAGCCGGCCCCGGCCCGATGATATGGTCGGCGAGGTGCAGGCACGCATAG
>CAWVXN010000621.1:0-2083 GCA_963933695.1 uncultured Myxococcales bacterium
GAACCACTCGCTGCTCGACGTGGGGGGAAGCTTGGCCGTTGTGTCTCAGTTCACCCTTTTTGGGGATTGCCGAAATGGGCGGCGGCCCTTCTACGGGGAAGCTGCCCGGCCCGAGCACGCGGCCCCTCTGGTGGAGCGCGTGGCCGAAGAGGCACGCCGGCTCGGATGTCCGGTAGTGACGGGACGGTTCCAGGCACAGATGGCCGTATCCCTGGTGAACGATGGCCCCGTAACCATTTTGCTCGATACTCGAAATACTTTCTGAATAGTGGGCCATGCGCTCTCCACTCGCGTGTGCACTTGCCTATGGGCCCCCAAAGAGGGAAACTGCGGTTTGGGGGAAGCTTGGTGGATTATCCGCCAATAAGGGGAGGTCATATGATGGGTTCGATTGCGAAGATTTTTTTGGGGAAGACTTTGGCGCCGGTAAGGCGTTTTTTGTGCAGTGGCTTGGTCGCGGTAGTGGTTCTCGGAGCCCCTATGATCGGTGCCGCCGCCGAAGTCACTGAGGCGGCCAACGAGGGAGGCCTCGGCGTGGCCGCTGCCCTGACGAGCATCGTCTATGGGCCCGTTAAGGTGGTGTATTCCCTGGCGGGGACCGTAGTGGCTGGCTGCGCCTGGGTTTTTTCCGCAGGCGATTCCGAGGTGGCCACAACCGTCCTGACCCGGGCCGTTCGGGGGACCTACGTGATTACCCCGGCCGCTCTGCGCGGGGAGGAAGAGGTAGAGTTTATCGGCCGAATGCCCGAGTATCGGGCTTCGCGGGAGACGGAAACCCCGAATGTGGCCGCTCCGCCCGCGAGCGACGAGAGCGTCTATGGGTGGTAGCGGCTGGTAGTCGACTAGCCCCGAAGCGTCGATGGTGGGGGGAGGGGGCCCGGCCCCATGCGCTTGCTCTGGTATTGCCGCTAAAATTTCGCCGCGGCCGTGCCGATAGTGAGACATCTGACCGGTTCGTGGCGCTCCGGTATTTGCCTATGTTTTACCGAGAGGCAACAATCGACTTTGCATTATGAGTGAATTCGTATCCAATATTCCCCTGGCTTTTGCAGCTGGGCTTATTTCGGTCTTCTCGCCATGCGTGATGCCGCTCATGCCCGCCTATCTTTCGCTGATATCCGGTGTCTCCGTAGAGGAGATGGAGAAGGGCGCGGGCGATTCGGCGCTGCGGAGCCGGGTGATTCGCTCCTGCCTGGGTTTTATCGCGGGTTTCTCGACGGTCTTCATTCTGATGGGGGTCGGCGCAGTCACCCTCGGACATACGGTTCGAAGCTGGCACATCGATGTTTTTGGACTCGAAATTGGGGCCATGCAGATCGTTGGAGTTCTGATCGTTTTCTTTGGTCTTCACATGACCGGGTTGGTGCCGATTCGCTTCCTCTACCGGGACAGTCGTGTGCAAGTGGACGTCAAGGAACGCAGCCTGTGGTCCGTTTATCTGGTGGGCGGGGGCTTCGCAATGGGCTGGTCCCCCTGCATCGGGCCCATCCTGAGCACGGTTCTCGCCATGGCGGGTAGCCGGGACACCGTCCTCGAAGGCACGGCGCTGCTGGCCATCTACTCCGCAGGTCTGGGGATTCCGTTCTTGGCCGCGGGCTGGAGCATCGAGTTCTTTTTTCGCGCGTTCTCCCGAATGAAGCATCACTTTCGTCGGCTCGAAATCGTTTCGGGCTCCATATTGATGGCTGTGGGTGTGCTCATGACGACGAATCAGTTCAGCCGTCTGAACAGCCAATTCAGCTTTCTGGCCGATTTCGTCGCGCGCGCCGAAAGGGCCCTGCAATGAGCAAGGCTGTGCTCCCTATCGCGCCAAGCGGAATCTCAATGAGACGCGCCGGGTTGTTTTGTCTGGTGCTGACAGTTTTTCTTCTCGGCTGTTGGACCGAGGAAGAAAAGGGGTCGGCGCACGCAGTTCCGGCTCAGCCGGCCCCGGACTTCATTCTTCCCCAGCTTGAGGGGGGTGCGGTGGTGAGCCTCGAGGACTTGGCCGGGAAGATTGTGGTCCTGGATCTCTGGGCCACTTGGTGCCCGCCCTGTGCGCTCCAGGTGCCCGTCTTGAATGCCTTCTACGAGGCCCATCGGG
>CAWVXN010000622.1:0-2081 GCA_963933695.1 uncultured Myxococcales bacterium
TTTTTCCACTACCCCTGCCACTGCCACTGCCACGACCACGACCGCTGCCACGACCGCCACGGTGATCGCTACCACGACCACCCGTACGACCGCCCGCACGCCCCTGCTCGGCTGGGTCGGGGTTTCCCCGTGCGCGCCGGGTGCCGGTGAGTTCGGCAATGGCCGTCCGCACCGAGCGCGCGAGAAAATCCGCCGAGGCCAGACGCCGGATTCCCGGCGCGGTGAGGTCGTCCGGCAGCCCGGCTTCACGAGCGGGAACACGAATACGCAACTTGGAGGGCGCCGCGAAGGGATCGCCCTGAATATGATCGACGAAGAGGGTGAAGCGGTCGAAGTCAAAGCGGCCGCGAATCTCCGAGTAGCTCTTGTAGCCCCGTCCATCGATGCGGTTCAGGGTCTCTGTCAGGACATGGGCATCGGGCACGGGGGTCTCCATTGGAATGAGTTGAGGGAGGCATTCCATCGGAAGTTCGAGGAACTGGGGGAAGCTTGACGCGTAGGAGGGCTCCCGTCGAGACGATATGCCTTGGAAGACTGGCGTCTGGGGGCCGATACCTCTTTGCCTTGAGGGGGAGGCCTTTGCCGGGTGCCCCCGACCCGGGCGAACCATTGGAGCCTTTTGGGTGGCCTCGCCGCCGACGGCCCGGGGCATAGGCCCAGGGCTCAACTGGATTTCGGCGGGGCGGGCGGTGCCTGCTCCCGAGCCGCGAGGCCGCTGAGAATTTCGGAGTGACGCGCTCGGGTAAGTGGGTAACCGCGCACGGCGATCAAGCCGAGCCCAAGGAAGAGGGCGGGAGCGGCGGTGGCCAGGAGGCGGACGGTGTCCATGACCACTGGGGTTTGCTGGGCGGCGTCCCGGTCGTAGCCCGCCAGGGAAAGCGCGAAGCCCGCGACCATGTAGGCGGTCGCGCCGCCCAATTTGCGCAAGAAGGTCAGGACGCCGTTGTACACGCCCTGGGAACGCTGGCCCGAATTCAATTCGTTCTCGTCGACGACTTCTCCAATCATCGCCCAGGGCATGAGGTCGACTGCGGCGTAGCCAATGCCCAGCAAACCCGAGATTGCGAACATCGTCCAACGCGGCCAGGTCGGATCGCCCATGCCGATGACGCCGAGACAAAGCATGAACCAGATCGATCCAAGGGTGAAAATGTGATGTTTCTCCTGGCGCTTCGCGTAGCGGAGCCAGAAGGGAAGGGAAAGGACCACCACGCTCAGCGTGGACAGGAGCGACCAGTGAACATCCCCGGGTCGACCCAGCCAGATCGTGATGAAGAGAGGGATAGAGAGCCCTAGGAGATCCATGGCAATGCGGCCGCCGACATAGATAAAGCAGAGGCGGATATAACTTGAATGGCCTCCGAGACCCTTCAGGATACTCCAAAGCTGGATCGGGGCAGGACGCTCGGTGACCTTGTTCTCGAAGCTCACCGCGTAAACGAAGGGCCACGGGAGCACCATCCAGATTCCGATGGCCAGTCCCGTTGTGGCGAAGGCTTCGGCCCCGCCCCCTAGCCACTCGGCGATGCCAAAGAACCCAGCGGCCACCATGGTGCCCATGATGGCCGCGGCAGATCGGTAGCTGTTGAGCGATGTGCGTTCGTCGTAACCGGTGGCCATTTCGGGAATCAACGCCATGTAGGGAATGGAGACGACGGTGGTGGAAAGGGCCAGGCCGATATAGATCAGCAGGTAGTAAGCGAACATTTGGCTCTGTTCGCTATAGGGCGTTGTCCACATCAGGCTGAAGAAGATGCCCAGGGGAACCATGCCGATCAGAAAGAAAGGGCGACGGCGCCCAATCTTCCAGCGGGTGGCATCCGAGAGGCGGCCCATCAGGGGGTCGGTGAAGGCGTCCACCAAGCGCGCGAGCCAGGCAATCAGGCCCGCTCGCCAGGGGTCCAAACCGGCCACGGTAACGAGGAAGGTGAAGTAGACCAGGGAGAGGGAGGAGAGGGCGATGTTGACGCTGTGATCCCCCATGCCGAAAACGGCCTTGCGCAGGGGGGTTAAGGGCTGGCTTGGGGTCGCGGTGGACATGGTCTCCCTTCCAGTAGCCGACCACGGAAGCATCGGCCTCT
>CAWVXN010000623.1:0-2066 GCA_963933695.1 uncultured Myxococcales bacterium
GAGGCGCAGGGGAGCCCGGAAATCCTTGAGCACCCACGGGCTGATCCCGCTGAGTTGGGGCTGGCGAGCCAGCATGGCGAGTTGCCTCTCGTAGACCTCGGCCTGGTACTCCTCGCTATAGGCCGTCAGCGTTTCCAGTGGCGCGTGCATCCCGAACTTGGCCCCGGCCCCCAACTCGCTCACGATCAGCGGCTTGCCCGAGGGCGTGCGGATCTCGATTTCCTCCATGCCATCCAACATGACCCTCCGCATATGGTGAGACGACCAGGGCAGTATCAGGGCCAAAGCGCCCGAGTAGTACCATCCGAAATATTCGTTCAGCGCCGGGACGTCGACGATTTCCGCCAGGGGATCGCGCACATCAAATACCCATTTTGACACCGGCAGACCCACCACCGCGGGCAAATAACCGCCGAGCAGAAAACCCTGGAGCGCATCCGCGCCCGTGATCAGCGCCGCCGTCACCAAGCGGGTCGGATCCTCCTGGCGCACGAGATCCGCCAGGTTCTGCAGAAAGGCGTTCCGCGCCGGACCTTCGGGGGTTTCGTTGGCCAGACTCCAGAGTATGACGCTGGCCCGATTCCGATCGCGTTCGATCAATTCGCTCATCTGACGACGCGCCCGAGTCAGGGTGTTCTCACTCTCGAAATCCACCGCCCAGTAAACCGGGATCTCTTCCCAAACCAACAGGCCCAAGCGGTCGGCTACCTGAGGCATGAACTCGTCGTGGGGATAGTGGGCGAGACGAACGAAATTCGCGTCGAGCTCTTTCGCCCAGCCCAGGATGGTCTCGGCTTGGGCTTCGGAATGAATGCGCCCGCCACCGTCGGCGCGTTCTTCATGGATCGAGATGCCGCGCAAAAAAATCGGCTCGCCGTTGAGCAGGATCTCGTGGCCTCGGACGGCGACGGTCCGAAAGCCAATGCGGTCGCTCACCGAGTCCTCGCCGGCACGAATCTCGATGTCGTACAGGCGCGGGTTTTTCGGGGACCAACGCTCGGGATCGGCGGCGATCCGAACCTCCGCCCGACCCGATTCACCCACCGCAAATGCCTGCTCGATACCGAGTTCCGGAATCGAGAGGACAACCTCGGCGCCACTCCCAAGGCCCACTGGCTCAATCCAGCCCGCGATCACCGAGCCTTCCGCTCCGAGTTCCGGTGCCAAGCCAATCTGCCAACTGCGCACATACACATCCGGCACGCGTACTAGGGAAACCTCCCGAGTGAGTCCGCCGTAATTGTGCCAGTCGGTGGTTGCTGTCGGGATATCGTCGGCGGCGCGCCGGTTGTCGACCCGAACCACGAGCAGATTTTCACCGGCGTTCAGGCGGTCCGTCACCGCAAAGTTGAAGGGTGTGAAGCCGCCTTCGTGCTCGCCGAGCAGCAGACCGTTCAAGTAGACCGAAGCTCGATAATTGGCCGCGCCGAAATGGAGAAAGACGTGCCCCTCGGACGTCTCGGGCCAATCAAAGGTAGTCTTGTACCAGACGGCGCCCTGATAGAAAACCAGGCGCGGATCCTGGGTGTTCCAATCGCCGGGGACCGCCAAGGTGAGGCCGTTCTCAAAGGAAAACTCCGCCAGGTCACTGGGGGACTTGGGCTCCACGGCACGCGGTGCAAGCCCAGCCAGGCTACCTCGGTCGTAGGGATCGATCACCGCCGCCCAGCGGCCATTCAGGAAAACTCGCTCCCTTACGCGAGTGTTCTGAATCAGCGGCTCCGGGGGCCGAGCCGTGTTCTGCGCCACCGAGCGCAGGTGATCGACGAGTTCTTTCTGCTCACTGGGCCAATTTCCGAACCAGAGATAAAGGGTCAGGGTGAGTGCGCCCACCCCGATCAAAAACAGGCCGACGCTCGCCACCGTCCAGAATTTCCGCAAGCGATTTCTCCTTCCGAAAAGCGGAGACCCAGCCAGCGGGGCGCGAAGCCAGCGGGCTCAAAGCCGGCCTCACCCGACAAAATTTCCGAGAACTCGCACCCCGAGCTAAAGCATTTCCTTGGGGGTTTGGCGCTCCATGATGTGGCGTGCCACGTAGGCAACCAGGGGCCGGGAGGCGAACCGTG
>CAWVXN010000624.1:0-2065 GCA_963933695.1 uncultured Myxococcales bacterium
TCCCAGACGAATCACCTCCACGTGAGGAATCTCCCGGAGCCGGGTCAGCAACCAGTCCAAGCGCTCGTCGGAGAAGACCAGGGGGTCACCCCCAGTGAGTAGGACGTCGCGGATTTCCGGGTTGTCGGCAATCCACTCCAGCGCCACTTCCAGCTCACGCTTTTGCATGGACCAGCCGGTCTCGCCCACCATTCTCTTCCGCAAGCAGAAACGACAGTAGAGCGCGCATTCGTTGTTCACGCAGAATGCGATCCGATCGGGATAGACCCGAATCACGTTTTTGACCGGCGAATGCAGGACCTCGTCCAGTGGATCCGCAAGACCCGCCGAGTCCTGGGCTTCAAGGGGGCTGGGCACGACTTGCCGACGAATCGGGCACTCGGGATCCCGAGGATCCATCAGCGATGCGTAGTAGGGGGTGATGACAAAACGAAAACGCCGCTCGAGGTCGCCCACGGCTTGGGCCTCTTCGGCGGTGGGTTCAATCCAAGCCTTGAGATCCTCAAGGCTGCGCACCCGGTTCTGCATTTGCCAGGAGAAACTTTCCCAATCCCCCGGCTCGACCCCTTTTGGGATCGCGGCAGGCGCTGGGAAACGATGGGATGAAGAAGCTTCCATGAGATGGCTCGTCCTCGTTCTATTCAGCCCGGTGGGTTCGGGGAGATCCCAGGAGGCGCCCCAAGGCCGAGGCGCTCCAGCCCCGATGCCAAGACTTCGGCCAGCAGCGCGGCCGCCGGTCGGCCCTCCAGTTCGGCGAGTATGCCGAAACTGCCGTCGGGTGCGAAGGTGGGCAGGGGATTGATTTCGAGAAAGACCGGCGCGCCCGATGCGTCGAGACGAAAATCCACCCGGGCAAAATCCAAACATTCAAAGTGCACAAAGGCCCGAATCGCCAACGCCTGCAGCTGTCCCTCCAGGCCGGGATCAAGGCTGCCCGGAAGACAGTGTGCAAATCCATCGGCGGGGGGGACGTCGCCCGGCCCTTCGAGAGCGTGGAGCCCGATACGTGACGATGTTTCGAGGGCTCTTTGAAGTACGGGTAACGCCCGCGGCGGGGCGTGTCCCACCACGCTGACCGTGTACTCGGCCCCGGGTAGGAAAGTCTCCACCAGGGCGGGCTGCGCGTATCCCCCCACGATGCGATCCACTTCCGCCACCAGGCTCGGCCGATCCTCAACCCGGGAAGTTCGGCGAATTCCCTTGGATGTGCCCTCCCAGCGCGGCTTCACGAAGAGCGGAAAGGCCCCGGGCAAGTCGGCCCGCTCGGCCTCCCCAGCCGAGCCGATCACGCACTGGGGTGCCACCGGTACGCCACCCGCCGCGGCCCAGATGTTGGCCCAGGCCTTATCGAGGCTGAGCGAAAGCGTGAGCCCGTCGGACCCGAGGCAGGGAGTCCCCGCCATCTCCAGCAGACTGGGCGCCCAGGATTCTCGATTTCGCGAGCCGTAGCCCTCGGCGATATTCCAGACCGCGTCCACCGGCCCGAGGCTCCGGGCCGCCGACGCAGACAGCACGGCCTGGGGAGACCCCAAACGACGGCTCGCGTGGCCGAGAAGCGCCACCGCCTGTTCAAGCAGTTCCACGGTGGCCAGGGGTTCGTACTCCGCGTGGGCATCGGGGGGGGCACCCGGCCGGGCCGGGTACGTGTCGAAGGTCTCGAAGACCAAGCCGATGGTCAGCGGCCCGGGTCGGGGAACGGAAGGTGTCATCGGATTCATCTCGTCGGGTTCTCGTACTGCTAGCCTAGGCGACTTGCCTCGGACCCCGCACGATGCCAGCCGACTTCGCGAAAGAGAATGGAATGCCCGACCTTCAAGTGCGCCGTTTCCTCAGCACCTGGGCGCCGCTGCTGGCCTGGGCCGGGATCGTGTGGCAACTCGGCGGAGATAGCTTCAGTGCGACCCAGACCAGTCGAGTGCTCGGCCCCTTGATCGACTGGCTCCTGCCGAGTCTTCGCCCGGAGGATCGCCAATTCCTGGTTTGGCTGGTTCGCTTGAGCGCCCATCCCACCGTCTATGGAGTCCAGGCCCTACTCACCTGGCGGGCCGTTCGCATCCAGTGGCCA
>CAWVXN010000625.1:0-2058 GCA_963933695.1 uncultured Myxococcales bacterium
GCTCATCCTGACCTACGGCGGCGGCACGAATGAAGTTCAGCGCGACTTGATCGGCCTTTTCGGACTCGGACTTCCGCGCGTTCCGCGGATGTAGCCGGGCAACGGAGCACTCCCATGAATTTTTCTCCCTCGGAAGACCACCAGGCCTTCGCAGGCCTGGCGGCGCAGATCCTCACAGCCAGTGCCAGTCATGAACGGCTTCGCACCGTCGAAGCCGACGACGGTCCGCGCTTTGACCGGGCACTTTGGCAGGAGATGGTCGAAGCCGGACTCGTGAGCATTGCCATCCCCGAAGCCTACGGGGGCGCCGGCCAGGGCTTCTTCGAGTTGAGCGGCATAATCGAGGAAATCGGTCGCCGAACGGCCCCCGTGCCCTTTCTCGAAACCACCGTTCTCGGCGCCCTTCCCATTGCGAAGTTCGGCAGCGAAGCGCAAAAGCAAGCGCTGCTGCCCTTGGCCGCCCGGGGCGAGTGTATTCTGACCGCCGCCCTGGTCGAGGATCTCGCCGATCCCGAGAGGCCCACCACCCGTGCCGAACCCGACGGCGACGGCTTTCGCCTGCACGGGCGCAAGATCTGCGTTCCGGCGGGCCAGATCGCCCACCGCGTGCTGGTGCCCGCCCGGGGACCCGGGGGTGAAACCCTGATCTTTATCGTGGACCCAGCCGCCGAGGGCGTGAGAACAGAGCCACTGGTGACCACGAGTGGCCAGCCCGAGGCCAGCCTGGAACTCGAGGGTGTCCGGGTCGGCGAGGACGACCGCCTGGGCGCTACCGGCTCGGGCTCGGAGGTTTTGAACTGGATCCGCGAGCGCGCCACCGCCGCTCTCTGTTCTCTGGCCCTGGGCGTCTGCGAAGAGGCCCTGCGCCTGACCGCCGACTACACCAAGGCCCGCAAGCAATTCGGCCAGCCCCTGGCCACGTTCCAGGCCGTTGGCCAACGCCAGGCCGATGCCTACGTGGACACCGAAGGCGTCCGACTGACGGCCTGGCAGGCGGCTTGGCGAATCTCGGCGGACCTGCCCGCAAGCGAAGCCGTGGCGGTGGCAAAATATTGGGCGGCCACCGCGGGCCAGCGGGTGGTGCACTCGGCCGCTCACCTGCACGGAGGAATGGGAGTGGACCGGGACTACCCCCTCCATCGCTACTTCCTGTACGCCAAACAAATCGAACTCAGTCTCGGCGGCAGCAGCTATCAATTGCGCAGCCTGGGGAAGATGCTTGCCCAGGGAACGGCCTGAAGCCTTCGGGCCCATGAACGAGGAGTGCCCGTGACCCAACCCGCTGAAAATTCGGCCTCGGCCCCGCGCAATCGATCGACCCTGCCCATCGTGTTCAGCGTCATCATCGTGGATCTGATCGGTTTCGGGATCGTGATCCCGATCTTGCCAGCGTACACGAAGGACCTCGGGGCATCGGCGGCCGTCCTTGGCATCCTGCTGGCGACCCACGCCGCGCTGCAGTTTGTGTTTGCGCCGGTCTGGGGGCGTCTGTCCGACCGCATCGGCCGAAGGCCGGTGATGATGTTCACGATTGCGGGGACCAGCGGGGCCCTGTTGATGCTGGGGATGGCCGAGAGCATCATGGGTCTTTTCGTTGCGCGCCTGCTCTCGGGGCTTTTTAGCGCGAACATCAGCGTGGCCACAGCCTATGTGGCCGACGTCACCGCCGAATCCGAACGGACGCGCTGGATGGGCATGGTCGGCGCTTCGTTCGGGATCGGCTTCATACTCGGCCCCGCCCTGGGCGGCTTGCTTCACCCCTATGGCTCGGGAATACCCGCCTTCGTGGCCGCAGGCTTGGCCGCAGTGAACTTCATTTGGGCAGCCATCTCGCTCCAGGAACCCCAACACCACGAGGCCCGGGTGCAAAAACGAGGGGGGCTGCGTGCAGCCCTGAGCGATCCCGTGGTCGCCCGGATTTGCGCCGTCAATTTAATATTCACCATCGGGGTGGCGCAACTCGAGTCCACTTTCTTCTACTGGATGAGCGACCAGTTTGACTACGACGTCCGGCAGATCGCCTACATCCTCGTCGCCATGGCCGTCGTCATGGCGAGC
>CAWVXN010000626.1:0-2053 GCA_963933695.1 uncultured Myxococcales bacterium
CCGCGGATCGACGCACTGCTCGAGCAGAGCGACGAGGCCCGGGCCGACAAGGACTGGGCGACGGCGGACCGGATTCGAGACGAACTCACCGCCGAGGGCATCGAGATCGTCGATACGCCGTCGGGCGCGCACTGGAGGCGTAAGTGAGTTCCGGGGCAGGCCGTCCTGCCGGTGCTGCCGGCGAGCAGGCCTTCGAACTCGTCTCGGACTTCGCACCCATGGGAGATCAGCCCGCCGCGATTCGCGAGGGGGTGGAAGGGGATAGGACATACAATCTGCCTCCCGGCACAACGTCCGAGCCTGGGCGTTATGTTAAATTCCTAGGGGAGCCCTGTCGCGGGTAGCGTTTTCCAATTCTTCCATTCCATAGGAGTAATCCAGATGCCCGAGATCAGTATTCAGAAGCAATGCGCCGCTCTCACGGACTTGATCGATACCGAATCATTCGGCGAACCGATCGGCGAGCTGCCCAAACAGACCGACAGTGGATTCTTCGAGGAGGGGAACCTGGTTGCCGGGACTTGGCAATGCGAGCCTGGCAAGTTGCAGCTCGACCTGGAAATCACGGAATTCTGTCACCTGTTGAGAGGTCATTGGATTCTGACGTCGGAGTCCGGGCAAGTGACCGAGATCAAGGCCGGTGATAGCTGGGTCTTTCCACGCGGCTGGAAGGGCACCGCCGAAGTCGTCGAAAAGGTGCGGAAGGTGTATCTGGTGGTCGCTTAGTCAGCGCTTGGTCATTGCTTAGTCATCGCTTCGGGACGTAGGAAGAGAAGTGTGCCGGCGGCGACCATGCGCCCACAGTAGTGGCGGTAGGGGATAGGACATACAAGCTGGGTTCTGGCATAACGTCCGAGCCTGGGCGTTATGTTAAATCCCTAGGGGAGCCCCGTCGCGGGGGCTTCACCTCTTGCCTGCCTTCTCCGGAACGTCCGGTCTTCCGGAAGCGCGTTGCGCTAAGGCGTTTCGCGATCTATTTCCTGGTTGAGCTCTCCACGTCGCTTCAGGCGTTGGAGGTGGCGCACCATGATGTCGACGACTTCATCGCGATCATCGGTGACCCGGAAGAGCTTGAGGTCGCGCTTGGCGATCATCTTCTCTGCGACCATGCGTTCGCTCATCCAATCGATCAGGCCGCTCCAATACTCGGTGCCGTAGAGCACGACGGGCATGCGATGGATCTTCCTGGTTTGCACGAGGGTGAGGGCTTCGAAAATCTCGTCCATGGTTCCGAAGCCGCCGGGCATGCCCACAATCCCGCAGGCGTACTTCACGAACATCACCTTCCGCGCAAAGAAGTAGTTGAAGTTCACGAGCTTGTCGGTGTGCGCGTTGGCTTCCTGTTCGAAGGGCAGACGGATGTTCAAGCCGACCGAGTCATGGGGGCCGCGGCGGGCACCCACGTTGGCGGCTTCCATGATTCCCGGTCCCCCTCCCGTGATGACCGTGAACCCGGCATTCGAGAGCGATTCCCCGATCTCCACCGCGTCCCGGTAGATCGGATTGCCACGGCGAACCCGAGCTCCGCCGAATACCGAAACCGAGGGCCAGCAGTCGCGCAAGGTTTCGAAACCTTCTACGAACTCGCCCATGATCTTGAATACTGTCCAGGTGTCTTTTCCGCGTCGGTCCATGAGGTTTCCTATCGGGTGAACCGGATCGGAGATGAAATCCGCCGGGGCAGTGCAGTGCATTTTCGATCTGCAGTCCCCATGCGTAGCGCAATGAGGAGAGCAATCGTTCAACTGACACGTAATTCTCGACTCTGAACGCCATGTACGAGGAATCATTTGCAGCGGTCTCTAGGCATTCCGGACACGCCACGGGGCTCCCCGTGGCGGGCACGAGCCGGCGCGAACGGCACGAACGAAAGCGACCAGTGGCTTATTGGGGTTGGATACCGAGCCGTTTCCGAAATGTGCGTTCCACGCGGTAAAAGGGTCGCCTGAGTCTGGGCGTTATGTTAAATCCCTAGGGGAGCCCCGTCGCGGGAAGACCCTCCGATTCCTCACGGTCATCGACGAGTTCACTCGACGGGCTCTTTGGATCGAGT
>CAWVXN010000627.1:0-2051 GCA_963933695.1 uncultured Myxococcales bacterium
ACGTGTTTGGAATGACCAAGGCCGTCATGGGGTCGACCCTGGCCCCGGCGGTGAAGCCCATGGCCTTGATCTTCACTATTCCCCTCGACCTGGCCACGCTCCCCTTCGCCGTTGTGGGCGGCTTCATGCGGTGATCCCGCGCCTAACGGGGGGCGGTGACCACGACGGCAACAAAGTTACCGGCTGCGACCTCGATTTCTTGTCGATACGACTCGTGGGGACCCGATCCAAGTAGAACTTCGACTCGGTGTTTCCCGGGGACGACATTCGTTCTGTAGACGTAGACGCGATCGGGTAGAAAAAGCCATGAACGTGTGTCGGGTTTGTCCATGCCCACCATGGCGGCTTCGGTCACTAGGGCCAATGCCCAGCCGAGCCCATTGCCCGCGCTATCGCCCGCCGCTCGCATACCCTCGGCCGCTGCGGCGCGAACGATCATTCGCGAGAGAGCGGCGGCGATGATGGACGACTGGATGCTTTCGTATTCTTTACGGATTTCGCTCCCCAGGCGACTGGCGAGATCGGGTTCCACGCGCTGCCCGTCGAGAAGCAGCCCTACCTTCGAGTGCCCGCTTGGGCTTGGACTGAGTCCGGGATAGACAACGACCTTGAAGACCGAATAGCCGAGTACCGCCGGATCCCCGCTGATTTGGCTTCCCGCCAGGCCGACTGCGGCGCCAATCGGCATTCGCTTGGGAATCTTGTGGGGAACGCGTCCTACGCTGACCACCACAAGAATCTCAGCCGTGGCGTTCGGGTTTTTCTCGGACGGGAGCGTGCGGTCGGGTTTCGACTCGGCCAGGAAGGCTTCGATTGCCTTGCCCCGATAGGGGGTGAGAGCCGAGAGTCGGCGGACCGGTTCCCGAAGAGATTTGAAATCGTTAACCGCCAGGGCCTCGTCGTAGTAGCGCATGGCTCCGGTATATTCGCCCATCCGCTCAAGGGTGAAACCCGCCAGGTAGGATCCGAACGCGGCATGGGGTTGGTCCTTGGCGTACTCGTCGAGATATCGCTGCATCACAGTGAATCGGCGACTCTCGACCCGAGCGCCTTGCAGGTCGTCCAGCGCCAAGTAGTTCATCATGTTGAAGCCATTCAACGCGAGTTTTTCGGTGGGCGAGGAGCGGTACCGGGTCGCGCTGTCGCTGAAGAAATATCGGCCAATTTCACCCGAGGTGTCGTTGGCAATATCGAGGAACTCGAGTTCTCCGTCCGCTGCTCGGAAATCCTGGCTACTCGGTCCGAAATTCTGCAGTGCCTGCTCGAGGGTGGCGCGATTGAGAAGTCCCAGGGCGATTTCGGAATTCATCTTCTCGGGGACCCCGACGGCGGGAAGGCCCGAAGCTTTCTCGATCTGGCCGATGGCTTCCTGGTAACGTCCGGCGCCCACGTCCACCTGGGCGGTGGTCATGCGATCCGAGTAGGTGGCGCAGCCGGAGAAGAAGAGCAGGGCGAAGGCGTAGGCCAGGGCCGGATTCCGGGGAAGTCCCATTTGTCTCCCCGTTTTCCTTCCCATTGGAAGCCTGCCCATTTCACGCCTCCCGATTGAACGTCGATCCGGCCGTTGGCTTGGCCACCGGGACTGGTGTCGGGATGGGTGTTCGAATCGGTGCCGGAATGGGTACTGGAATCGGTACCCGGTTGAACTCAGGAAAATCAGCGCTTGAGGGCTTTGCTGCGGGTCGCTTCGTGCTGAAATTTGACCAGTCCGGTCTCGATTTCGAGAACCTGGAGAAAGAGGCTGTACTGAATGCGGCGAGTCTTCTGCAACCTCTCGTCAACCCCAGTGATCTTCCCCGTGACGAAATAGCCGGCGCCCAGTTGCGCACCCAGTCGCGCGGCTCTCTGGGGATCGTAAATGGCTCCCTGCTGGATGCCGATTTCCCGGGCCAGCGCGGCTTGCCTGGACTTCGCAACGACCTGGACCTCCCCGCTGTTGACCAGGCTCGTTTCGATGGAGGAAAGCAGAGTCAGCATCTGGTCTTCTAGATGCTCGGAGGTCGAATTTTCAATGGGCCAGATGGCGAAAATCGGAGGCGTTCCCTCGCCCA
>CAWVXN010000628.1:0-2039 GCA_963933695.1 uncultured Myxococcales bacterium
GGGGGTGGAGATCACCGGGCAAGGGCGAGCGCAGCCCCACCCGGACCGAATGGGTGCTCTCGGCGATCTGCGCCGCGGCAAAGAGACTTCGCCCCGCCGATGCCGACAAATCCGGGCGAACGTCCACCCAAACCGCCGCATAGCCCTGGGCCTCGGCGTGGCTCAAGCGCTCCAGCCGAGCCTCATCCGGGGCCCCGTCGGCCCCGTCAATCCCATCGATCACGCCAATCTTCATTCGGGTTCTCCGGCCAAGCGCTCGGGGCGCCGCGAAAGTACTATCGCGGAGCACACTCTACGATGGGAGTCCCGGCATGCCAATTCGCAACAGCCTCGCCATGGTCCACACCGCCCCCCGCCAACTCGTCGCCCAGGACATTGCGATCCCGGAAATTGGGCACGATGACGCCCTCCTCCGCATCGAGGCGTGCGGCATCTGCGGCAGCGACTACGAGCAATTCGAGGGCGTCCTGCGCAGCCCCATGCCCGCCATTCCCGGCCACGAACCCCTGGGCATCATCGAACGTATCGGCGACGGGGCCGCAGCGCGTTGGGGGGTGGACGTGGGCGACCGAATTGCCGTGGAGACCATGCTGGCCTGTCACCACTGCGAGACTTGCCGGGCGGGTCGCTACCCCCTCTGCCCCAATCGGCGCATCTACTCCTACATCCCTCTAGCCGATGCCCCCGGCCTCTGGGGAGCGTACTCGGAATACATGTACCTCCACCCCAACAGCATCGTCCACAAGATCGACCCGAGCCTGCCCCCGGAACTCGCCGTGATGTTCAATCCCCTGGGCGCCGGTTTTCGCTGGGCGGTCGAGATGCCCGGGACCCAACCCGGCGACACCGTGGTCATCATGGGCCCCGGCCAACGCGGGCTGTCCTGCGTGCTCGCCTGCCGGGAAGCGGGTGCCGCGAATATCATCGTCACAGGATTGGCGGCGGACCACAAGAAACTCGAACTCGCCCGAACCTTCGGAGCCCATCACACCATCGACGTGCAAAACGAGGACGCCGTTGCGCGAGTCGCCGAACTCACCGGCGGCCGGGGCGCCGATGTGGTGGTGGATGTTTCCTCCTACTCGACCGAACCCATCGTGCAGTCCCTGGACTTCGTCAGCTTCGGCGGCACCGTGATGCTCGCGGGCACCAAGGGCTTCAAGGCCGTCCCCAATTTTGTCTCCGACAAGCTGGTCATGAAGGAGATCACCCTGCGGGGCGCCATTGGCGTGACCTCTTCCGGGTACGCCAACGCCATCCGGCTGCTCGAGGCCCGGACGACGCCCATCGAACAGATGCACACCCATCGGTTCGACCTGCGCGATGCCGAACTCGCCATCCGTACCCTGGCCCGGGAGATCCCCGGTGAGGAGTCGATCCACTCCTGCTTGATCCCGGCGCCCTAAACCGACCCGCCTCGCCGACCCACCTAGCCGACCCGCTTAGCCGACCCACCTAAACCGACCCGCCTAGCCGAAGCCCCTGCCCACCCGCTGAGCCGAATCCCTTGCCGAACCCCTCAGCCATCTCGATTTTGCCGCTTCGGGCCGAGCACTGGGCCCGATCCCACTCAGGCTTGCCCGACTACAAGCCGAAAAGTCAGGCTCTACCCGGCAAAGAAGTCGGCAGAAGGCGGTAGTCTCCCGCCTCGATTGAGGGAGGACCAAAAATTGCGGGGGGACAGGAAGCCCGAAATGGATCGCTCCGAGACGCAGCAGACCGGATCCGGGCAACGGGATCCGGGCCGAGGGGAATTCCCTGCGGGCTGGTCCTTGGGCTTGGCAGGCTTCGTGTTTTTGTTGCTCGCCCTTCCCGGTGGCCCTTCCCAGGCCGCTTGTCTACCCGCCACCCCTGAGGCCGGGGACACGGTCACCTGTAGCGGTCCCAATGCTCTGGGCTACGCGGTGCCCGAAAACGTTGACTCGGTGACCGTGGTGATCGAGGAGACCGCCAGCGTGTCCTCCCTGGGCGACGGCATCGTGGTCCGCGACACGAGCACTGTGACCAACCACGGCGAGATCGCCGTCAACGGAATCGGC
>CAWVXN010000629.1:0-2031 GCA_963933695.1 uncultured Myxococcales bacterium
GGTGGCGCGGAAGAGTTCGTGCTCGGGGTGTTGTACAGGGTATCGGTCATGGGGGGGGGGCTCCTGGGACGTTTCAATCGCAAGGCCTGCGAGTGGCTTAAGGCGTTCTACCAGCCCGAAGAGAAATTTTGAAATTCATTCCCGATCCGGCGGATATCCTGGATGATGTCTCGGCGCTCAGAAATTTCTGTGGCGCTGTCGAACTCCAGGGTGACCGAGTCTACCAGACCTCCGAAGCGCTTCTCGACCGCTGCGAATAGATTTTGATGGGTGGCCACGGCGGCAAAGGTGTGGACCACGTCGTCGGGGACTTCGGCGGCCATTTCCTTCCAACGCCCCTGCTTGGACATGGCATGGAGTTTTATGCCCAGGTCCTCCCAACCGTGAACTTCGAAGACCGTGTGGTAGCTACGAGTGGATCCGTAGAAGGCGAGGCGGTACCGAATCGATTCGAACTGCTGTGCCACGGCCTGTTCATCGGGGCCTGTGGCGATGAAGCCGCCTCCCCAGATCTCGAATTCCGAGCGTTTGCGCCCGCCGGCCGCGAGGCCCTCGTCGAGAAGGGGAAGCGCAATCTGCTCCAAGTACTTTCGAGTCGCGAAGAGGTGAAGCCTCACGCCATCGCAGATTTTTCCGGCGAGTTTGATCATTGCGGGTCCCACGGCGGCGATGGTTATGGGCACTCGGGGCAGGCCAGTCGGGCTGGGCGAGAATTCCGGTGTCATCAGGGTGAAGGCATAGTGATCGCCCTGATAGTTGAGTTCCTCGCCGGTTTCCCAGGCTTTCCAGATGGCCCGAAGTGATTCGACGTATTCGCGAATCCGCGGAACCGGGGGGCTCCAGGGTACGCTGAAGCGTCGCTCATTGTGCCCTTTGACCTGAGCGCCGAGGCCCAGCACGAAGCGACCCCCGGATTGCTCCTGGAGATCCCAGGCGGTGCCGGCCACCACCATGGGGCTACGGGGAAAGCAAACGGCAATGGCCGTCGCGAGGCGGATACGCTCAGTCGCCAAGGCGGCGAAGCCCAGGGGCATGAAGGGATCGTGGGCAATTTCGGCGGTCAGCAGACCATCGAAGCCGGCTTCTTCGGCCTCCCGCGCCCGATCGGAGACCTTGCGCCAGTTGTCCAGGGGGATTCCGGTTTCTACGCGCATGGGTAGACCCTTTCATTCAACGGGGAGAATTGGGGTGGCGTCGAGGTATTGGAGTTCCAGCAACTCGGTTGCGGGAACGACTCGGGCCAATTCATCGCGAATCGGTCGGATATCTGTTTCGATTGAGAAACCCGGAAGCCAATTGTCATGGTGGCCGAGAACCAAGCGTCGAGCGCCCAGGAGTTCGGCTTGGCGTGCCACGAATTGGGCCAGGGAACCCTGAATCGGCTCGCCGTCGATGTTGCCCCGTCCGGCAGCGGCCAGGATGGCGACATCTGGAGCCAAGCCGTCGATGATGCCCGACCAGTGGCCGGAAGTGTCTTGGTAGAGAATTCGTCCATCCGGGGTATCAAAGACATAGATCAGTGCGCCCCCATCCCCGCGATCCCCCTGCTGGGACGCCACCAGGTGCTCGATGGAAGCAGGGGGGATCTGGCTGCTCAGATATTTCACCAGTTCCTCGAAGCGGGCGCGTTGCTCTTGCCAGGTGACCCCGAGGTCGCCGATGCAAACGGTCTCGGCAGACTCCATTTGATCATGGCTCCACACGCAGGAGTGCTGGCTGGGATACACGGAGACTTTGACATCGTTTCCCAGGTCAACAGTTTCGCCGCCCGCGACGCAGATCATCTGCTCCAGGGGCACGCCGGCCTCCTCCATCACTCGAATGGATTCGTAACTCCCAATGATTTTTGCCCCGGTCTGGGCCGCGATGCGCTCGGCCCCATAGAGGTGGTCGAAATGCGAATGCCCCACCACGATCCAGTCGCAAGCATCGATCTCTTCGGTACGCACGCCGGGGCCGTCGGCGTTAGAGGCCCGATCGATGTAGGCGTCGAGAAAGATGTTGAGACCGGCGGTCCTGAGCCTGAAAGTC
>CAWVXN010000630.1:0-2025 GCA_963933695.1 uncultured Myxococcales bacterium
ATGGTCTTGCCCGCGCGGCTTTGGATGACGTCGCCGGGTCGATACGCGGTACCGCTGGGCATGTTTTCGGCGGCGGCGATGATGCCCACCACGTGTGCGGGGATCTTGAGCAGGGCAGCGGTGCGCAGCGCGCCGATCACGGCTGCGGCTCCGGACATGTCGTGCTTCATCTCCTCCATTCCGCCCGACGGCTTCAGCGAGATGCCGCCGGAATCGAAAGTGATCCCCTTGCCGACGAGGCAGAGCGGAGCACTCTTGCGCTTGGCCGGGGCGCCCCGGTGCTCGAGTACGATCAATTGAGGGGGGTTCGCACTCCCCGAGCCCACCGCGAGCAGGGCGGAGAAACCGCCGCGCTCGAGTTCGGCGCCGCGGATGATCCGGCAGGTCAGCCCGGTTTCTCGCGCAACTCGGCGAGCTTCCCGGCTTAGACCGGCCGGGGGGAGTTCGTTGCCCGGCGCATTGGAAAGATCCCGCGCCAGGTTCTGGGACTCGGCCCCCCAGGCCGCCTCCTTCGCGCGCCGTCGCAGGCCGGGCAGGCCCTCCGCCGAGGGGAAGAGCAGGATGGTGGCCGGGGCCTTGGGTTTCGGAGCGCGCCCCCGGGAGTTGCTCTTAAAGCGGTCATACCGGTAGGCGCCGAGGACGGCGCCCTCGGCCAGAGCGGCCGCGCAGTCTTCGGCGCGCAGGCCTCGGGCGCGAGGGGCCAGAATCGTGAGGCGGCCCAGTTTGCGCTCTCGGGCCTCGGAAGCCGCGCCGCCGGCCAGGCGCCGGACGCCGTCGAGTCCCAATTCATTGGGGGCGCCCACACCGACGAGCAGCACCCGCACGCCGGCACTTTTCGCCGAGGCGCCTGGGACATAAAGAAGAAGCCGCTCTTCGGGACGGCCGCGGAAGTCGCCGGTGGCCAGGGCGCGCTGGATGACGCCCCCGAGTCCACGATCGAACTGGGCCGCTTCAGTGGGCAGTCGAGGATTTGCGCTCGAGGCCTTGCCCGCCGGTTTCGGGGCCGGCCGAAAGACCGGAATCGCCAACAGATCCGCCGCTGGGGTGCTCATTTCACCGGTCTTTACACTGATTTTCATTTCACTTAACTCCCTGTTGATCGTGATTGACGTTGTCGATCTGTAGCCAGGTCGCGCCCCGGTTGATGCCAGTCTGACGCTTCTCTAAACTGAGCGCATCGTCCCCCCGGCGTTTGGCATTGGCAATCGGGGGGGCTTTTTTTTTGGATCGCCGTTCTCTCCCCCCGGATGGCCGATCAGTGGGTGGGCAGGGCGGCCGGTTTCAGTGGCTGGTTCAAGTGGTTAAGAGCAGGGCGGCGAAGGCGGCGAACAGGCCGCGACCGCTAAGAGGGTAGATAGCCCAGGCGATCCCGCCGACCCAATGGGGCCAGCGGGAGGGAGACTCGGGGCTAGGCACCGATTGGATCGCCGCGCGAAATGCTGGGCGATCCGACTGAACGGGGGAAAGAGCGTGGGCGGAGAACTTCTGGATCTGGTCCTTCAGGCCAGCCTTGTCGTGAAACTTGTGCTTCTGCTTCTGCTGGCGGCATCGATTCTCTCGTGGGCGCTGATCGGCTACAAGTGGCGTGCCCTGCGCGGAGCGGAGGAAGACAACTCGAGCTTTCTCGACGCCTATCGGCACGATCCACTCGATACGGTTTTTGAGGCGGCCCGGGAACTGGACCGGAGTCATCTGGCAGTGATCTTTCTTTCGGGCTGCGAGGTGATGAAGCGAAACCCACTGGCCGAAGGCGAGGGGAATACGTCCGAGTCGTCGTTGGCGTATCGCCGGAAAGTGACCCGGGCCATCCAGTGGGCGGCTCGGGGCGAGCGGCAGCACGCTGAACGAGGGCTGACTTTCCTGGCGACCGTGGGGAGTTCGGCTCCCTTCGTCGGACTCTTCGGCACGGTGGTGGGCATCATCAATACCTTCCAAGGCATCGGGGCGGCGGGCAATGCCAGCCTGGCCGTGGTGGGGCCGGGTATGGCCGAAGCGCTAATTGCCACGGCGGTGGGGCTTCTCGCG
>CAWVXN010000631.1:0-2023 GCA_963933695.1 uncultured Myxococcales bacterium
CCAAGCGCGCTATCCAGATCGGCATCCGGGGCGCCCAAAATATCAGCGAGGGTTGGGACTACTCGGCCGCCCAGGGAATGCGCGTGGTCTTCATCGAAGAGTTCGCCCGACTGGGCGTCGATGCAGTCATCGAAGAAGCACGCCGTGTAGTGGGAGACGGTCCGGTCTACGTCTCCTTCGATGTCGATGCCCTCGACCCGGTCTACGCCCCAGGCACGGGGACACCCGAAGTGGGCGGTCTCACCACTCTTGAAGCCCAGGGCTTGATCCGAGGACTCGGCGGTCTTAATCTCGTGGGGGGCGACGTCGTCGAGGTCTCCCCGCCGTTTGATCCCAGCGGCAATACCGCACTGGTGGGTGCCACCCTGATGTACGAGATTCTGTGCCCCCTAGCCGAGGCCGTGGCCAAAAAATAGCCCCGGCCCCTGTGGGTCCACTCACCCTCGAATCGAAGGAAAGCTTTCTCATGGCGCATCTCGTGCTTCCCCATTGGGTCGACGGAAAGCCCAGTTTGGCCTCGGCCAACCAGGTCGGCGACATCTTCAACCCAGCCACGGGCCAAAAGATTGCCGAGGTTGCCTTTGCGGATGCCGGTCAGGTGAACGCCGCCGTGGAGTCCGCGCGCATCGCCAGCCTTGCCTGGTCCCAGGTCCCTGTCACTCGGCGTAGCCAGGTCTTTTATCGCTTTCGGAGCCTTCTGGCAGACCACGCCAGAGAACTCGCCCAAATAATTTCACGGGAGCACGGCAAGACGGTGGACGATGCGGCGGGAGAAATCGCCCGAGGCCTCGAAGTCGTCGAGTTCGCTTGCGGAATTCCCCAACTCCTCAAGGGCGAACTCTCGCCGAATGTCTCCACGGGGGTCGATCTCACCACAGTCCGGGAACCCCTGGGCGTGGTCGCGGGCATCACGCCCTTCAATTTCCCCGCCATGGTGGGCCTATGGATGTACCCGGTGGCGATTGCGTGCGGGAATGCATTCATCTTGAAACCTTCCGAGCGCGACCCCTCTGTCGCCAACCGCATCGCCGAGCTCTTTAGCGAAGCGGGCCTGCCCGAAGGCGTTTTCAACGTCGTCCACGGCGACCGGGTGGCAGTGGAATGCCTGCTTGAACATCCGGACGTCAAGGCCGTCAGTTTCGTGGGCTCAACGCCGATTGCTCGGCACGTTTACCAGACGGGCACCCAGCACGGAAAGCGAGTCCAGGCCCTGGGCGGCGCAAAGAACCACATGGTCGTGCTCCCGGACGCCGATCTCGAACTGGCTGCCGATGGGGCGGTTTCCGCCGCCTATGGGTCTGCGGGGGAACGCTGCATGGCGATTTCCGTGGTGGCCGCCGTGGGAGACAGCGCTGACCGTTTGATCCCCCTACTGCAAAAGCGCGTCGAAGCGCTGCGCGTCGGACCCGCCAGCGACCCCCAAAGCGAAATGGGCCCGGTGATTACCCTTGCCCAGCGCGACCGAATCCGGGGCTTGGTCGACGAAGGCGTCGAACAGGGCGCCTCTCTGGTCACCGATGGCCGAGGACTCGAAATTGAAGGACACGAAAACGGCTTCTTCATCGGGCCCTGTCTGTTTGATCGTGTCAGCCCAGAGATGTCGATCTATCGAGAAGAAATTTTCGGACCGGTCCTTTGCGTCGTGCGCTGCGCTGGCTTCGAGCAAGCCATGGAGCTCGTCAACGCCAGCCCTTACGCCAACGGCACGGCGATCTTTACCCGGGATGGCGGCGCCGCCCGGCGCTTCCAACGCGAAATCGAGGTGGGCATGGTGGGCGTCAACGTCCCCATCCCGGTGCCCCTGGCCTTTCATTCTTTCGGTGGCTGGAAGGATTCCATCTTCGGGAGCCACGGCATCTACGGACAAGAGGGAATTCACTTTTACACGCGCCAAAAGGTAACCACGGCCCGTTGGCCCGACCCATCCCAACGCGGTGTAGATCTGGGCTTTCCCCAGCCCCACGATTAGGCGCCCTGCCCCGAGCACTTGGGTAGGAGAACGCTGAACGCCACCCGTGTCACC
>CAWVXN010000632.1:0-2012 GCA_963933695.1 uncultured Myxococcales bacterium
AGGTCCTTCTGATTGTGAATACGGCGAGTCGCTGCGGGTATACGCCGCAATACGAAGGGCTTGAAGCGCTCTATGAGAAATACCGAGGTCAGGGATTCAGTGTTCTGGGCTTCCCGTCCAACGATTTCGGCGCCCAAGAGCCCGGTAGCGACTCTGAAATAGGCGCTTTTTGTAAGCGCAATTATGGCGTTGAATTTCCTATGTTCAGCAAGGTAAAGGTTAACGGCGAAGGACAGCACGCCCTCTATGCCTACCTGACCTCTTTGCCCGAGCCCATCGGCGGACCGGTCCGTTGGAACTTCCAGAAGTATCTGGTGGATCGCACGGGCCGGGTGGTTTCGAGCTTTCCGTCTGCCGTAAAGCCCACATCCAAGGAGATCGTCGGTCCGCTTGAAGCCCTTCTTGCCGCCGAGGCGCCGACTTCCGAAAAATAGGGCCCCCAGTGAAGGGCCGAGGCTGCCCAGGGCAGGCAGTTGCACGGTGGCGAGGCGGGTACGTTGAACGCCTGTCTTGGGAAACTAAGTTTCAGGCGTTTAGCGATGTCCTGAGATGACGGCTGAGGGCCTGTATGTACTCGGGCCCGATGCCGCAGCAGCCGCCCACCATGGAGGCGCCGGCTTCGATGCAGCCGAGCATGGCGTCGACGTAGAGTTCGATGGAGAGCTCCGCGCGCATTCCGGTCTCGACCTCGTTGTCCAACGTCCACCCCTCGGCCACCGCATTCATCCGGTTGGGGTACCCCCCCATGGGCGAATCCGTCACCGAGCCGAGTTCTTTCAGGGCCGTGTGGATGGCCTCGGGATGGGTGCAGTTGAAGAGATAACCCGCAATGTCTAGGTCCGTGAGTCGTTGGTGGGCATCGGTCACGCTTTCGAGGCTTCGAAGCCCAGCCCCGGGTTGTTCGTTGAGGCTCCAGGACACATACACCGGTTTGCCGCGACCGTAGGCCAGGGCCTGAGCTGCGGCGCAGTGGGCCTCTTCGGCACTGGACATGGTTTCGCAGAGAAAAAGATCAACGCTTCCCGTCATGGCTTCGACCATGTTCCGGTAAATCGGGGAAGACTCGGCCGAGTTCGGAATCAGGTCGGCGCGATAGCTTTCAGACAGTGGAGGGAGAGAGCCGGCCACCCGGATTGTTCTGTCGCTGTCATCGGCTGCTTGGCGAGCGAGGCCCGCTGCGAGTGCGGTCAGTTCAACCGAGCGTTCGGCAATGCTGGCCTTGGCGAGGTAGCTGGGGATGGTCGAGTAGGTGTTGGTCGTGATGATATTGGCGCCCGCATCGATGTATTCCCCGTGGATTTGAGTCACGAGTTCGGGACTCTCGAGTAGGGCGGTGGCCGACCAGAGTCCGTGGGCTGCCTTGGGCTGCCGGCGCTGGATTTCGCCCCCCATGCCTCCGTCAAGAATCGTGATCATGCTTGGCCTCTCGTGCTTTTTGGGGGAGGTTCCGTGTGTTTGCGCCCGGGATTGGGGTAGGGGAGTGCGGCCGGCGCCGGCACGGACGCTAATTGAAGATGGAAGTCTTGTCGCCGTCGGGGCCGAAGCCGGAGTCCCGCAGGTGTTCAAGGAATTCCCCCAGTGCCTTGGGGCTCGGAGGCTCGGGGCCTTCCCAGCGTCGCGCGATCTCGGAATCGATTACATGGGGCCAAACCTGAGGGAAAAGTGAGCCTCCGAGTCGCTCACCGGGTTCGAGGCCATGCTCCCAGAGCAGAGGCATGGTGGCGTGTCGGGGCGCGAAGACGACGTCGTCCCCGCTGTATCGAAAGGCCAAGGCTCGGCGATCCTGGCTATTGGATGCGTTGCCCGCCGAGCCATGGCACACCACGGAGTCGAAGATGAGCGCATCCCCGGGTTCCATGTCCCAGCCCAGCAACTCCACCTCGTCGCGCTGCTCTGCGAAGTTCGGAGCGGACGGTAAATCGGAATCCATCATATACGGCTCGTAGTTCGGGGTAACTGCCTTGTAGCGCTGGTCCCAGCGATGTGAGCCGCGAACAAATTCAAGACCGCTT
>CAWVXN010000633.1:0-2008 GCA_963933695.1 uncultured Myxococcales bacterium
CACCGCCGATGGCGCCCCCACCGCCGAGTGGTGGCACACGGACATGACCGCCCTCCCCGCCCCGCCCATGGGCTCCATCCTTCACATGCAGGTCGTTCCCGACCGCGGCGGCGACACCGAGTGGGCCAGCCAGACCGCGGCCTATGCGGCGCTGCCCACCGAGATCAAGGCCCGGCTCACGGGTCTCCACGCCGAGCACCAGGCCTGGTGGGATGCCGATACCCGAAACCCCCACCCCGTGGTCCATGTCCATCCGGAGTCCGGGCTCAAGAGCTTGTTCGTGAACGGCATCTTTACCCAGCGGATTCGGGGCCTCCCCGAGGCCGAGAGCCAGGACTTATTGGAGTTCCTCTACGCCCACGCCGTGGAGCCGCGCTTCGTGGTGCGGCACACATGGCGCAAAGGCGACGTCGCCTTTTGGGACAACCGGTCGACCCAGCACAGGGTGCACAACGACTTTGGCGAAGCCCAGCGGCGGATTCATCGCGTGACATTGATGGGTGAACCGCCGATGGGTGAGCCTTCGATGGGCGAGCCCCCGATGGGTGAGTCGCCGATCTAGAGGCCGGGCGCGGTAGGGGATACGAGCAGCCAACCAATGAACTCAAGTGACTCGACACCCGGTGCTTCGGCGGCAGCGACTTTCTCCCCGGCGTACACCCGCTACATCCTGGGCTTGCTGACGGTCGTATACATCGTCAACTTCGTGGATCGCCAGGTCTTGTCGATCCTGCTGGAGTCCATCAAGCTCGATCTGGGCCTGAGCGACATGCAACTCGGCCTGCTTTCGGGAACGGCCTTCGGCCTGTTCTACGCCACCCTGGGCATCCCCATCGCACGACTGGCGGATGTCTACTCGCGCAAGTGGGTGATTGTGGTCGCCCTGACAATCTGGAGCTTGATGACCGCGCTCTGCGGAGCCGCTTCAAGCTTTGCGGTCCTGCTTCTCTGCCGGGTCGGGGTGGGCGTGGGCGAGGCCGGCGGCAGCCCACCCTCCCACGCTCTGATTAGCGACCTCTTCCCCCCGGAAAAGCGCGGCGCGGCCCTGGGCATTTTCTCCCTGGGCGTTCCCCTTGGAATCCTCGTGGGCTTGATGGCCGGGGGCTGGCTCGATGAGACCCTGGGCTGGCGCACGGCTTTCGTGGTGGTGGGACTTCCGGGGCTGATTCTCTCGGTGATCGTGGCCCTGACCCTGCGTGAACCCATCCGGGGCATGGCCGACGGCCTCACCGCATCGACCAAGGGGTATTCCGCCCGAGAAGTGATCGCGTTCCTCTGGCGCTCTCGCAGTTTTCGCCACACGGCCCTGGGGTCGGCTCTTTACGCATTCGTCGGGTACTCATTCGTCAATTGGGCGCCGTCTTTTCTGAAGCGCTCCCACGGCATGGAGAGCGGAGAGGTGGGCACCTGGCTTGCCTTGATCATCGGAATCGGCGGCGGCATCGGGGTGTATGGGGGCGGTTGGCTGTCGGACCGCTGGGCCCTGCGGGATCCCCGGGGCCGATCCCTTCTGCCCGCGCTGGCGATGTTCGCGTCCCTGCCGTTCTGGCTTGTCGCGTACTTGACCCCGAGTACCGGCTTGGCCCTGGCCATGATGATTCCGCCGGCCACCTTCGGACTCATGTACCAAGCGCCCGCCCTGGCCATTACTCAGGGCTTGTCGACCCCCGCTATGCGGGCCACGGCGGGGGCCGTACTGCTCTTCGTCATCAATATCGTGGGGCTTGGGCTGGGTCCGGCGGTCACGGGTTGGTTGAGCGATTTGCTGGAGCCACGCTTTGGTTCGGATTCCCTGGGCTACGCCTTGTTGATCGTCTCCATGGCGCTGGCGGGCGCGGGCTACGAGTTTTGGCGGGCATCGCACACCCTGGCCGATGATCTCGAGTTCGTCCGCTCGGTGCAGGCCAGCGAAGCCGACGAGCAGGCTTGACTCCTGAAGCCTGAGGCGGACCCGAACCCTCAGGCCCCGTAGCGAACACCGGCGATTTCGGCGTTCTCCGCCTGCAGT
>CAWVXN010000634.1:0-1998 GCA_963933695.1 uncultured Myxococcales bacterium
CCGGGCTACTGGGCGATGTCCACCAACTCACCTTCCAGGGGCAACGCGCCGGGGAAGGTTATTTTTCTCGGGACAGCACCCAGCTCGTCTTTCAGAGCGAGCGCGAGACCGACAACCCCTTCTACCAGATCTACACCCTGGACCTTCGCAGCGGTGAGGCCAGACGTATTTCCCCGGGCGTCGGCAAGGCCACCTGCGGCTGGATTCATCCCGGTGGCCGACGCGCACTCTTCGCTTCCACGCATCTCGACCCCGACGCCCAGGCCAAGCAGGACGCGGAATGGGCGCTTCGCGATTCAGGCAAGGCACGCCCCTACACCTGGGACTACGACCCGAACTACGATCTGTTTTCGGTGCCCCTGGACGCCCCGGGAGAAGTCGTGCCCCGAGCCCTCACCCGCACCCTGGGCTACGACGCCGAGGCCTCCTGGTCGCCCAACGGCCGCGAAATCCTCTTCGCTTCCAATCGCCATGCATACGCGGAGAACGCCCAGGTGGACGCAGCTCGCCTCGCCCGGGATCCCTCCTATTTCATCGACCTCTATCGCATGGATTCAAGTGGTCGAAATATCCGTCGCCTCACCGATCACCCGGGCTACGACGGCGGACCCTTTTTCAGTCCCGACGGCGAACGAATCGTGTGGCGTCGGTTCTCTCCGGATGGCGCCACCGCCGAGATCTACAGCATGAAGGCCGATGGGAGCGATATCCAACAACTGACGAACCTGGGTGTCATGTCATGGGCGCCCTTCTATCACCCCTCGGGCGAGTACCTGATCTTTACGACCAACCTGCATGGCCACGCCAATTTTGAGCTCTACATGGTGGACACACGGGGCGAACACGCACCGGTCCGGGTCACCCATGCCCAAGGCTTCGACGGGCTGTCCGCCTTTGCGCCCGACGGAGAAGAACTCGTCTGGACCAGCAACCGAACCGTAGGCGGGCAGTCTCAGCTATTCAGGGCCACCTGGAACGACGCCCACGCTCGGATCCTGATGGAACTTCCCGATAAAACCGGCCCCGAGGCCGCGCCCCTACTGCCCCTGCCTCTCCATACCGACCCTGAAATTCGCGAAGCGGACTTGCGTGCCCACGTGGAAGCACTCTCCAGTGATATCACCGAGGGTCGCTTGACGGGTACCGCCGGAGAGCGCATCGCGACCAGCTATGTCGCCCGGGCCTTCCGCGCCATTGGGCTCGAGCCAGCGGGGGATGGAGGAACCTACTTCCAGACCTTTGGCTTCACCGCGGGAGTCTCTCTAGGCAAGGGCAACCGACTCGACGTTTGGCACCCCGGCACCCAGGAGAGCGAAGCAATCGTTTCCACCCCGGCCGCCGAAGCAGCCGAGGGAACCGAAGGAACCGAGCAGGTCACCGCATTCGAGGTCGATCAGGATTGGCGCCCCTTCGCGTTCTCCCGAGAGGGCGCCGCCGAAACCGCCCCGGTGGTCTACGCGGGCTACGGAATCGTTGCGCCGGCAGGCGAGGCCCAGCGAGCCATCGACCACTACGCGGGACTCGACGTCCGGGACCAATGGGTTCTCGTCTTTCGCTACATGCCCGGAAACCTCACTCCCGAATCCCGTCAACACCTCCACCGCTATTCGAGTCTGCGCTACAAGGCCATGCTTGCGCGAGATCGCGGGGCAAGAGGACTGCTAGTGGTCAGCGGTCCCAATTCCCGGGTACGTCACGAACTCGCACCCCTGCGCTTCGATGTGTCCCTAGCGGGCAGCTCCATGGCGGCTCTCTCGATTTCAGACACGGTGGCCGAAGCTCTTTTGCGCGGCTCGGGCAAGAGTCTTGCCCAACTTCACGATCAGGCGGATTCCGCCAGCGCGCCGGTGGGCTTTCCTCTGCCCGGCGTCCAGGTCTCGGCCCGAGCCGAACTTGAGCAACAGCGCCGCAGCGGACGCAACGTGATCGGGCGACTGCAAGTCGGGCCCGAACCCAGTTCAGATTTCATTGTCATCGGCGCCCATGTCGATCATCTCG
>CAWVXN010000635.1:0-1997 GCA_963933695.1 uncultured Myxococcales bacterium
GGCGCGGAGTACGGAGTTCGGGGCTACGTCGACGCCTACGATGCCGAGACCGGCGGGCGCCTTTGGCGCTTTCATACTGTGCCGGGCAATCCCGCCGACGGCTTCGAGAACTCGACCATGGAACGCATTGCCGAGACCTGGAATGGCGAATATGTCTGGCACTATCAGGTGGTGCCCGCTGAGACCTGGGACTACACCGCCACCCAGCACATGATCCTGGCCGAGATCGAGTGGAAGGGCCGGCTCCGCAAGGTCCTCATGCAGGCAAACTCATCTCGGGTCGGCTGGTGGCGTGGGACCCAAGAGCCCAGGAGGCGGCTTGGCAAGCCCCCTACCCCTTAGCCTGGAACGGCGGCGTGTTGGCCACCGCGGGGGGACTGGTCTTCCAGGGCAGTGGCGATGGCGCGTTCCACGCCTACGCGTCTCGGGACGGCGAACGCCTGTGGAGTTTTTCCACCCAAACCGGAGTCATCCCGGCGCCCATCACGTACCGGGCCCCGGGCGAACAGTACGTGGCCATCCTCGCGGGCTGGGGGGCTCCTTTGGATTGATGTCCGGCATGAAGCCCGAGGAAGGGCCCGCCCGTGGCCGACTTCTGGCGTTCAAGCTCGGCGGAAAGGTGCGTCTCCCTGCACTCCCCGAACCCGGACCGATTCCCCGGGCTCCGGCCCCAACGGATCTCTCCGACGCCAGCCTGGCCCACGGCGGCGCCCTCTTCGCCAACTACTGCGCCTTTTGCCAAGGGGCCGGCACGGTGGCCGGAGGCTCCATCCCCGATCTCCGCCGCCTGGCCCCGGGCGTGCACCAGAACTTCGAGACCATTGTCCGCGCCGGCGCCCTCGAGTCACGCGGAATGCCGGGCTTCGGCGACGTCCTCGAGGCCGACGATGTCCGTGCCCTCCACGCATTCGTGATCGAGAAGGCCAACGAAGACCAGGCCTTGCGCGAGGCCCCCGACTGGTGGACCGCAATCAAAGTCGCCTTCTACGAAGTCCTCAGTTGGCTCTTCATGCTATTCATCGGGGGCACCAGCCAATCGGCTTGATCCGATCAATGGGTCCAAAATTTCCAGGAGGAAAACGCGACGTGCAGACTCCGTATTCCCACCGGAAGATCGCCGCATACCTGATGCTTCTGTCCGGGATCACCCATCCCGCCCAAATGCTTGCCTCGCCATCACGTGCCTAGTGCGGCCGGAGATCAAACTGGGCGGGGCTCCCGCTCTCCCTCCGAGAAGCCCATCAAGGAGTAATACATGCAACGCTGGCTCGGCCGAAGCATCATCGGCGTGATCGTCCTAGGCGCCCTCATCGGGGCCCTTGTCTTTGTGGCCCTGGGCGACAACCCCGCCGGACCCGCTACGGGCGAGAGCAGGATCGCCGCCGGACCCGTTGGCGAGATCCACTACTACGCGGGCGGATCGGCCTCCGCCCCGGTCGTCGTGCTGGTGCCGAGCTTTGCCCGCTCGGCCTCGGACTTCAACGAACTCGTGCGCGGCTTGAACCGAGGGGGCTATCGCACCCTCGCGATACAGCCCCGGGGAATCGACGGATCGGAACTTCCCAGCCGCCAACTCACTCTCCACGACTACGCGGCGGATCTCCGCGCGATGCTCGAGGCCGAGGGCATCACGGACCCGGTGGTCATTCTCGGGCACGCCTATGGCAACAGGATCGCGCGGACCTTCGGAAGCGACTTCCCCGACCGCACCCGCGCCCTGATCCTACTCGCCGCCGGGGGCAGCGAGCCCCCTCCGCCCGAGGCCGCCAACCGGATTCTTCTCGCCATGCTGCGGATCGTGCCCGAGGCCCAGCGCAGAGAAGCCATCTCCAAGGCCTTCTTCGCCAAGGGCATTACCGTCCCCAAGAGTTGGATGCACGGCTGGTACCCCATGGCGGGACTCGCCCAGCAAAACGCCAACCGGGCGACCCCCTATGCGGAATGGGGATCCGGAGGTGACGCTCCGATGCTGATTCTCGAGGCCGAGGAAGACGCCC
>CAWVXN010000636.1:0-1997 GCA_963933695.1 uncultured Myxococcales bacterium
GCCCGAAGTGCTGGGGGACGTTCCCGCCTCACCGCAGTCGTGGCCGGCGGGTTGATTCTGGTGGGTTTGCCAGTGCTGGGCCTCGTGGTCAACGCGGTCCCCATGCCCGCGCTGGTGGGCCTCGTGGTGCTGTCGGGAATCGAACTCGTCGATCCCCGCGCCCTGCGCCGTGCGGCCACCACCCGGGGCGACGCCCTGGTACTTCTGGCGACCTTGGGGTCGACCCTGTGGATCGACCTGGTGCAGGCGCTCTATGTCGGACTCTTCCTCTCCCTGGCGCTTTTGGTTCGGCGCTCTGGCGATCTTCATATCGTGGAACTGGTCCGCTCGCCCAGCGGCCGCTTCCGCGAAATCGAGATCGATGAACAGACGGGCTCCAGCCCCGCTGTGCTTCTACATCTTGAGGGCGACCTGAACTTCGCCATCGCCGGCGATCTCTCGGATCGTCTTGTTGAGGTGGGGCGCCATGCACCCCAAATCATTCTACTCAGGCTCAAGCGCGCCCGGCACCTGGACGCCACGGTTCTAGAGACCTTGCGTGAGGCGGCGGTTCGTCTCGGGGCCCAGGGCACGCGGGTGGTGCTCTCGGGCCTGACCGACGATCTGGCCGGCGTCATGGAGCAAACCGAACTGGGTGCCCTCCTCGGTGAAGAGGGCATTCTGCGCAGCGGCGACCGCCTCTTTGAAGGTTTTGAACGCTCCATGGACCGCGCCCGGATGTTGCTGGACGCACCCCCGGATCAGGAAATCTTTCGCCAGGGCTGAGCCGCCTCGCGACCGGCCGGGGAGGCTAATTACTCCAAACGATCGAGAGCGTGAACTCGTGGGTATTCAGCTTCTGATCCCCGGCTAAAGTCGCCCGCCGGAACGTGTATCGCGGACCGATCGCCGACCTCTCCGGTAGGCACGGGGCCCGACCGTGGCGAAGCCGGTCTCGGACCGGAGATTTACACGGGGCCGGTTCAGCGGATTCTATGGCAGTTCGTAGAGCAGGTGCTCTTTTAAATCGCCGACTAGGTCCACCCGCATGATCCGCGTCGCAAAGGCCCAGCGATCGTCGACCCGCGCGAAGGTGTCGTGGTAGCGGCCCGAAATGATGGGCTGAAGCGCGAGGACATCGGTCTGCTGGAGCACCGTGAAATAGCTTCGCGCCGAGGCTTCCCCATCGTTCGGATCCACCTCGATGATTGCATTGGTGATGATGTGTTTGGTTCGGGGGGTTCCGTCCGAGTGCAAGCGAGTGGAGGCCTGATACATGGCGAGCACCGCGTCCTCCCCCACGACACTGGCCTCGGGAGAGGCCCCTTCGTCGGGCATAATTTTGGCGTGGGCAAAGAGGCCCGCGACCCGGGCGAAATCCCCGGCGTCAATGTATTCCCCATAGGCATAGAGAAGATTTTCGATCTCCCGGGCGCTGTTCGACGAATTTGGCATCGCTGAGACATAGTCCGCGACCGGCCCCGATGCAAGAAACGACTTCCGCGACTCCCCACGCCTTCCTTTCGACGAGACCCACCGGCAGGGGAAACACGGGCCAGCTTGGGGCCTCAGGCATCCTGGAAAGAGAGAACCGCACCCCTGGACGCGTCGCCGAGGATGATCCGACATCGGCTGAGAAAGCATCTCCCCGGGACGTCGAGTTTTTCCCGGCCTAGAGTCCCTTCTCCATTCTTATTCTCCTTCCTACTGTCCCTTCTTTATCCTCTCTTCTTTCTTCTCCCGTCCTTCTTCTCCCGTGTCCCCGATTTGATAAGGAGCTTGTATGTCCCGCCTGTTCGCCCTCTTGCTGGTGCTTTTTGCCGTTTCCATCAGCTCCGCCGAGGAGTCCTCTGCTCAGGACTCGCCTTACTCGGAGCTTCAGAGCGTTGCCGCCTTTGATCGCTTGATGTCCACGGTGGCAGACCTGCGTTCGGCCATTCTTGCCGACGCCACGACTGAACACGAGGCCGCTGAGGGCATGCGTTTCATTCTTCGGGTTCTGGCCATGTCCCAGGACG
>CAWVXN010000637.1:0-1994 GCA_963933695.1 uncultured Myxococcales bacterium
CCGGGTCAGTTATCCGGGCACTGAGTAGCTATAGTGCGCACCCCACGGCCGAGTTGCGGCTGTACACGGTTCAAAGGGGAGACACGGCCTTGCCGACGATCAAGAACACCACGAAGAAACCACTGAGCGTTCCGCTTCCTGGTGGAAAGCGGCTTTTCCTCGGGCCGGGCAAAGAAGGGCAGATCCGCGCAAGGGCGGACGAACACCCGGCTGTCGCTGCCCTCGTCGAAGCCGGCGAACTCGAGATCGTTCCCGATTCCGGCAAGTCCGGTGGCAAGGGCCGTGGTGGCGGAAGCACGAGCGGAGGCCAGGGTCGAAATCCGACGAGTACCGTTTTCAAAAGTGGCGACGGCTGATCCTGCCGAAGGGCTCTTCGCGAGCCGGGCCCGTGCCCGCTCGCGCGGACATCGGCGCCCAGAGCGCGTGGGAATGTCGAACCGATCGTGGCTGCCTCTCGCCGGGGGAGCCTTATTAGAACGAGTACAAGAGTCCCCAACTCACAGACATGTAGCTCGGGTCGACGCCGCTGTTTGTTGTCCAGATGTCCTGCCAGTAGGGACCGTAGTAGGTCGCTCTGGCTTCGGTCGCGGCGACGTAAGTGAACTCGGCTGTGAGGGCAAGATTTTCGGTGAAGTAGAGATCTGCCCCCCCACCAAATCGACCAATGAAGGACGTGAAGGTGTCGCTGTTCCCAAGGTTGGTGTCGAGCCAGGAATTCTGGCCGCCGATCCCAGCGATGGCGTAGGGCTGGATTCGTCCTTCGGTCAGGTAGAGGCGAGCGTTGATCGTGTAGGCCACGGAGTCGAGGGTCGCACTTCTGAGGCCCAGTACGGGGGGGGTCACGCTGGCAGGTGACTTGAGATCGTATCCAGAAGCCCATTCGACCTGTCCTTCGAAGGCAAACCAGCGGTTGAGCCGTACTCCACCTCGAAAGTTGAAACCGAAGGACTTTTCAAAGTTCTCGCCGCAGTCACCCGGGGCATTGTGCCCGCTCCAACTGCAAAGGCCATAGAGGCCTGCGAGTTGGACGTAGGATTTGGGATAGCTGATGCGATTTTGTGCCGCTGCACTTGAGGCCAAGAGTATTGTCGCCGCGAGTGCAATCAGCAGATTACGGACCTTCATGGAGTGCTCCTTCGTTGTGCGGGGTGTTGGGTTCATGTCTTTGGCGGGCGCACCCTAGCAAACGCACGGGGTTCCACGCTTCGGACACGGTCCCGAAACTTGGGGTCGCAGATTTACCCAAAGCGCACGGGCGCCATGCGCCGCTGTTGGCGCCGGACTAGGAGGCCGAGACCGATTACTCCGGAGCCCCAGATGGCCATGCTTTTGGACTCGGGAACCGTAATACCCCGAAGTCGGCGACACGCTGCTCACCGCGGGCTTCACCACGGGCCTGGGCGAGACTTGGTAATGTCAGCGAATGAAAAATCTCGTATGGATCACGTGTCTCTTGATGCTCTCGTGTGCATCCGGTTCGATTCCGGTCGCGACCGGGCCCTTCGACCCAGCGGAAATCGACGAACGGTGGTCGCTTCATGTCGTGACAGTGGACCCGGACGGCGACGAACGGGTCACACGAATTTGGATCGGCGTGCTCGACGGAGACCCCATCCTTCGGACAGGGGACAGTCGCTGGTGGGCCAATCTCCAGCGTGATCCTACGATCCGGATTCGGCTCTCGGGGACGGACCGTATTTTTCATGCCGAGTTCGTAACCGAGCCGAGCGAGAAAATTCGGATCGACGAGGTGTTTCTTGAGAAATACGGGGGCTGGGAGCGCGTGTTGTTTCCCCAGGACCGCGGAAAGACCCACACCCGCTACGCCCGGCTTCGCTTCAATTCGAGGTAGCCCCAGCGCCGCATTGCCGCCCAAGGGTGTTGGACGGACCTTTGAAATTCCTACTCGCCCGATAACGTCAGGCAGATAACGTCAGCCCGTTTCGCCTAGAAACTCAGGCGAATCCGGCCGGTCAGGGCGCTGCTCGTCACAC
>CAWVXN010000638.1:0-1986 GCA_963933695.1 uncultured Myxococcales bacterium
CCGCTATCTCGAGCGCCGAGAACCCTGGAAGGTGGCCAAGCAGGAAGGCGGCGAAGAGTCGGTCCGCACCACTTTGTACACCTGTTGCGAAGCCCTGCGGATCAGCGCTGTCCTGCTCTCCCCCTTCCTTCCCCTCACCGCGGCCGAGATCCTCGAGCGAATCGGCCAACCCGGCGAACTCGAGTCCGCCCAATTGCCCCAAAGCGCCCAATGGGGCGGCATCCAGGTGGGTGCGGCCACGCAAAAAGGAGAACCGCTTTTTCCCCGTATCGACTTGGAAACCATCGGGGAATCCGGCGCTTAAATCAGCCTGCCGGGGAGACACCTCGGACCGAAAGATTGGACGGAATGCCCATGTGGCTCGACAGCCATTGCCATTTGACCGCCGACCGATTCGCCGAGGATCGCGGCGAGGTCATCGCACGAGCCCGGGAGGCCGGAGTCGAAGCGATGATCGCCATCGGCTCGGGCTACGGCTTTGAGGGCAACCAAAGTGCCGTCGAATTGGCCCACGGCGAAGCCGACATCCACGCCACGGTCGGCATCCATCCCCACGAAGCCTCAGAGTTCAATGAGGCCATCCGCGACCAAATTCGAACCTGGCTCGGCGACCCTCGGGTTGTTGCCCTGGGCGAGTGTGGCCTCGATTATCACTACATGAACTCGGATCGCGACATCCAACGCGCCGCCCTGGCGAGCCAACTCAGCCTGGCCCGGGAACTTGCGGTGCCCGTCTCGATACACGTCCGTGGAGACGAGCCCGACGCGTACGCGGAGATGCTCGACATATGGCTCTCCGAAGGCCAGGGAGAGCTGTCCGGCGTGCTGCACTGCTACACCGGAACCCGGGAATTCGCCCATCGCGCCCTGGACGCCGGTTTCATGGTTTCGTTTTCGGGTATCGTCACGTTCAAGCGCAGCGAAGATCTCCGCGATGTCGCGCGCTCCATTCCCCTGGACCGCATCATGGTGGAGACCGATGCGCCCTTCCTCGCGCCAGAAGGTCACCGGGGGAAACGCAATGAGCCGGCTTGGGTGGTCCGAGTCGGCGAACAAATCGCCGAACTTCATGGAACGAGCAGCCAAGAGATCGGTCGGTTGACCAGCGAGAACGCCAGGCGTTTCTACCGCCTGGACTGAAAAAGGCGGTGCCCCAGGCATGCAGCGGGATCAAGTCGACAAGGAGAATCTAGAGGTCCTTGATTTGGCAATTGAACTGGCCTCCCAAGCCGGAGCGATCCAGCGCCAACGCTACGAGACTCAGTTGGACGTTCGCACCAAGAGTGCCTCCATCGACCTGGTCACCGAGGTCGACCGCGAATGCGAGGCCCTGATCATTGCGGGCTTGCAATCCGTGCGTCCCGGCGATGCAATCCTGGCCGAGGAAGGCGGTGGACGCGACCACGATGAAAGCCTCTGGCGCTGGGTGATCGACCCCCTGGATGGCACGACGAACTACGCCCACGGCTTCCCACGTTTTTGCGTTTCCATCGGCGTGGAGTACAGCGGGTCTCGCCGTGTAGGGGTGGTCTACGACCCCCTCCTCGATGAACTCTTTTATGCCGTGCACGGTGCCGGTGCGTGGCTTGGCGAACGGAGACTCGCTGTCTCCACCACGGCGGTCCTGGGTGAGGCTTTGGTCGCCACCGGCTTCGCCTACGACGTCCACGAAAGTCAGGACGACAACCTGGCCCGCTTCGCCCGGGTACTCAAAGCTGCCCGAGGCATCCGGCGCGACGGAAGTGCGGCCCTGGACCTCTGCTACGTGGCCGCCGGACGACTCGACGCCTATTGGGAATTCAAACTCCACGCCTGGGATGTGGTCGCGGGCTGCCTGATCGTCGAGGAGGCGGGGGGATGCGTGAGCAACATCCTTGGCGGACCCGTTCCTCCAGCGGGCGATGAAATCGTGGCGACCAATACCCTGCTTCACGACGCCATTCTCGCCCAGATGAAAACATGATCGGACGCCGACTCGGCATGGGG
>CAWVXN010000639.1:0-1984 GCA_963933695.1 uncultured Myxococcales bacterium
AGCGCAAAGTACTCCTATTGCTTGTTGAGGCCAGGCTGGACGTATGCCCCCAACCGTCTAACTACCAAGAGGTGGTACAAGCGGTTGGACACGGTCCAGCAGGCATCGCACCCACAAGGCCACGGGAAACGCCACTGGCTCGGCCATGGAAATCTGACAAACTGCGGAACATTTGTGGGATAACTTCCCACTACTTTGCATCGGGCGGGAACTCATCCGCCCCCAACAACCCGAGACTTTTCTCGGGATAAGGAGATAATCTATGCGAATTCAAATACTTACGACGTTTATGGTGATTGCGATCGGGACCGCCCTTGGCTCTTCGCAAGCGGCGGCAAACGCCGCGGGCGCCTACACCGGTGGCCAGAAGGACGTGAAGATCTGCCTGCCGACCACCGGCAGCTATACCCCCGAGGTCTGCGAAGAAGCCTTCGACCCGGCGGGCCTGTGCGAACCGGGCGAGAAGGCCGAACTCGACTTCTGCGAGACCTACACCCCCGCTCCGTTCTGCTCGCTCGACGGGCAGAACGGGCAGCGGTGCGGTTGTTACTACTTCTGCAAGAAGCAGGGCCCGATCACTCCGGGGCCGAAGCCGCGCAAGGTCGCCGATCGCGAAATCAGCGTTCTCCTCGACTGAGCCGAGGTGCGACCTCGGTAGGGGCTCGCGGTGTCCGGAACTGGGCTCAGGCTTTCCGGGCGCCGCGGGCCTGGCCGGCCCCGCGATACTGAGCCCAGTCCCCGAGTTAGCCTTTTTCGAAGGCGAACGGAGACGAGATGAAGCGGAAACGATTCACCGAATAACGGATCATTCGGATTTTGAAGAAAGCGGAGCAGGCGGGAAACATTCGCGAGGTATGCCGACTGCACAACTCGACCGAGCAGACTTTCTATCGCTGGCGCAACAAGTTCGGCGCGATAGATGTTTCGAAAGCGAAGAAGCTGCGCGAGCTTGAACGCGCGAACACCGAGCCGAATAGGGCTGAAGAAGATCGTTGCGCCCTCTCTGCCAACGTCGGTGAGACACCAGCACCCCATTCAATTACTATAGGGCGGTGGAAGGGAGTCAGTGATGTCAGAAAAGAAGAAGGCCATGGACTTGCAAGAGCTCCCCGCGCTTGGGGTTGAGAAGCGGATCGACGAGGCCCCGAGCACGGGGGCGCAGGCTGTGCCGATCCTTATGGAACGTCTCTGACTCGTCGGGCAACGAGGCAAAAACTGGCTCTCATGGGGAGACGCACAAAGTGACGACGACGCCCTCGGCGGGACGTTCGCCAGATGCATCGCCGGGCTCGCAGCGATCGACACTTGTCGCGGCCATGGTCGCAGTGGTCGGCCTCGGGTTGCTTTGGATTCACTTTGATCGCTATCCGGCCCTCGACCCTTCGACCCTTTCGGAGTCAGCGCTCGCTCTGCCTCGCACATCCAACCTATGGGCGATACTGCGTGCGTTGGCTTGGCTCGCGCTGATCAACGTCTCGGCGATCTGTTTGGGTGCTGGGTTCGAGCGTTGGCTTCCCGTGTCTTCGGCGCTCGCGAGATTTCGTCTCCTCTATCAATTGGGAATCGGATTCTCACTCCTGGGCCTGGGCGTTCTCCTGCTCGCGTCGATTCATCGCTTGGAGTTCGTGGGTTTCGCGAGCCTACTGTTGCTGCCACCGGCCCTCACCATGATCTTCTCGAGGAATTGGCTGAAGACCTCGCGTGTCCGTCTCGGGACGGTCTTTCGCGACCACACCGTCAACTGGGCTTGGATCGCCTTCGCGATCTTGCTCGCCAACGCATTCGTACGCGTCTTTGATGACGATCTAGGCTGGGATGCGCTGACGTATCACCTGGCATTCCCCGAGCTCTATTTGTTCGAGAACGGAATCGTGATGACGCCGTTTTCGCATCTGTCGGGCTACATCGCCGCAACCGAGATGCTCTACTTGCTCGCCCTCTATCTCGAGGGACCGAAGCTGGCCGTGCTGATCCACTTCGAGTT
>CAWVXN010000640.1:0-1970 GCA_963933695.1 uncultured Myxococcales bacterium
ATCCCTTGTGGGCGAGCCACTCTTCGGAGTTGAGCGCGCAAAATCCGTTCCCCTCGCTGCCCGCGTAGTACTCATAGATGACCGGTCCCCACCAATCGATCATCGACTCCTTGATTGGAATCGGACAGGGTGCGGCGGCATGGATCGCCGCCTCGAGGCTCGACACGTCAAAGCGCGCCCGCTCTTCTTCCGGAAGCTTCAGCATGCGCACGAACATGGTCGGTACCCATTGGCTATGGGTCACGCGATATTTCTCGATCAGGGCCAGGGATTCGATGGCATCGAACTGTTCCATCACTACGACCGTGATCCCCATACGCTGACAGGCCAGCGTGAAGGACAGAGGCGCAGCGTGGTAGAGCGGTGCGGGCGAGAGGTAGACCGAGCTTTCGACCGCACCGTAAAGGCTCGCAAGGACCATCGAAATTGGATTCGGTGCGCCCATGGGGCCTTCGGGCAAGGGGTGCTTGATGCCCTTGGGCCGCCCGGTGGTGCCGGAGGAGTAGATCATGGGGGCCCCCTCTGATTCCTCGTCGAGGGGCGTTTTGGGTTGGCTGGCCAGGGCCGTTTCCCAGGACTCGTAACCCGGGATCGAATCTCCGATCATGTAGCGCGCGATGAGCTTGGGACAGCGCCCCTCCAGGCCTGCGGCGATCTCTCGTTTCGCGTCCGACGTGATCAATACTTTGGCATCGCAGTCGTCCACGATGTACTCGACCTCTGGGGCGGTGAGGCGCGAACTGATCGTGGTGAAGTAGAGCCCGCTGCGTTGGGCACCCCAGCAGGCGACGAAAAATTCCTCGTGGTTCTCAAGGCAGAGGGCAATGTGGTCACCGCGCCGTAGCCCCAGGGCTTGGAAGAGTTGGGCAGCTTGGTTGGAGCGCTCATCGAGTTCCCGGTAGGTCAGCTGCCGGCCGCTGTAGGCCATGATACACGCGGGCTTGTCCGGGGTCTTCAAGGCGTGGGTGGCGGGGTACATTGTTTCTCCTCTTACTTTCTGAAAATGCCGAGGGCGGGCCGTGGAGGCAACGGGCCGATTGAATCGGTGAGTCCGTGGGGAACGGGGCTGTGGAGCGCGTCGACGAGAGATTGCCCGGGCGCGTTGCAAGAGAGTTCTTCTGAGATCCAGAACAACGGCGACAAGTGGCTTCCAGGGAACTTCGAGAAGCCCGGGGTCATGGGGCCATCAATAGGTAAATCCGCCGAGGCCGGAGAACTCCGACTTCAGGTGCCAGAACTTTTTCTCCGGGTCTTGGGACCAAGACTGGCGCTCCTTGACCTTGAACTCCACCGGGCTCGTCATGCTGTAGGCCCGGTATGTGACCTCGATGGTCGCGCTCTCGCTGGTGTCCTCGTTGTCGGAGATCCACTTCCCTGCGGTCCAATCCGTGAACCGGCCCTCGTCGAAATCGGGCATCTCGGCGAGATAGGCGACCCTCTCGGAGGGTGTGATGAAGGCGGAGGCCTCGTCGAATTTCGACCAGCGCACGGCGTCGGTGTACACCTTGTGGGCCTCGGTCAAGCTGAAATTGTTCCCCATGGGATCGTTGGGAGTGTACTCGCCATACGCGCAGGCCAGGCCTCCACAGAGCAGGCTGCCAAGAACAAGCAGGCGGATCGAGCGGGACTCCATGGGCATATTGAGGCTCCTTCGGTGTTCGATGTGGTTGCGTCGGTGGATCCGGCACTTCCCCACGCGTTCGAGGTGACATCTTGGATGGGCGGAGCCGTGATATGCTTCGGTCCGCCCCAGATGGCGCCCTGACGTGTAGGTCAATGGCGGGGGAAAGGGAAGGAACACGTTGCTTCTTGGTATCGATATCGGCGGCAGCAAGATTGCCTACGCGCTGGCCGATCCGTCGGGGCAAATCCTGGCACGCCGGCGCCGTCCCACCGAGCCCACAGGGAACCCGGAGCAGGACCTCGTCCGCGTCGCCGACGATGCTCGAGGTCTGCTTGCCCAGGCCGGG
>CAWVXN010000641.1:0-1968 GCA_963933695.1 uncultured Myxococcales bacterium
CGGCCGTGCCCCGAAAGGTCTGCGCGCTAGTGGCCCAATTGCCCGAATCTCTGCCCATCGAACCTCGCGGCCCCCTGAACGCCCGTGTGCGGGTTCCGGGCTCCAAGAGCATCACGAACCGGGCGCTGCTCATCGCCGCCCTGGCCGATGGCGAAACCACCCTAGCCGGCCCCCTCGCCAGCGACGACACCGACGTCATGCGCGACTCCCTGACCACCTTGGGGGCGCAGTTTGACACCGGGGGCGACCCCTGGGCGGTGGTGGGCACCGGCGGCCGGCTCCGATCCCCCAGCAACGCGCTCTACGTTCAAAACTCGGGCACCACGGCGCGGTTTCTCACCGCCGCCGCCTGCCTGGCCCCGGGCCCGGTGGTGATCGACGGCAACCCGCGTATGCGAGAGCGGCCCATCGTCCACTTGGTCGAGGCCCTGGAAACCCTGGGCGCCGATCTCAGCATCGAGGGCGCCAAGGGCTGCCCGCCGGTGCGCGCCGCTGGGGGCGGGCTTCCCGGTGGCCCGGGCCGCATCGATGGTCGCCAGTCCAGCCAGTTCACCTCGGCGGTGTTGCTCGCCGCCCCCTATGCGGAGCGGGACGTCGAACTCAGTTTTCTCGACGGCGAACTCGTTTCGCGCCCCTACGTGGAGACCACCCTTGCCATCATGCGCGATTTTGGGGCCCAGGCGGGCTGGGTCGAAAAAACCGATGCCCAGGGTGGCGGCGACCGCATCCGGGTCCGCGCGGGCATCCCCTACCGGGCAAGGGCCTACGGAATCGAACCCGACGCTTCCTCGGCCGCCTACCCGTTCTGCGCCGCGGCCATCGCGGGGGGTTCGGTGAGTGTGGACGGCATCCCGCCCAACACCCTGCAAGCAGATTTCCGGATCCTGGGGCTGCTCGAGCAAATGGGCTGCGAGGTCATCCGCCAGGCCGATCGCGTCACCGTGCGCGGCCCCACCGGCCCACTTCGCAGCCTGGGCGAAGTCGACATGAACGCCTTTCCCGACGCGGCCCTCGCCTACGCGGTGTTGGCCCTCTTCGCCGACGGCCCCACCCGGATCACGAACGTGTGGAACCTGCGCATCAAGGAAACCGATCGCCTGGCGGCCCTGGAAACCGAACTCCGCAAGCTCGGGGCCCGGGCCGACGCCGACCGGGACTCCCTCTATATACAGCCGGGCAAGCTCCACGGCGCCGAAATCGACACCTACGACGACCACCGCATGGCCATGGCGTTCTCCCTGGCCGGGTTGCGAATCCCCGGCGTGGTGATCCGCGATCCCGGCTGCGTGAGTAAAACCTGGCCCCACTATTTCGACGTCTTTCGCGGGCTCTAGACTCCCGCTCTCACTCACACTGTCACCGTCACGCGCGCCGTCGCTGCCACTCCCACGGTCAAGTGTCACTGTGACTGTGACTGTCATCATAAATCGCACATCATAAATCGCACCAAGAGCCTCGGCGCGATCAGCATCCCCGCCAGTCAACGTCCCGGGTAAACCCATGACCAGCCCCACATCCGCACCGACACCCGCGCCCCCCACCCCGTCCGCCCCCGAGATTTCTCGAACCCCGGGCAGTTGGGTGGAGGCACGGGGCTTGGCCCGGCGCTTCGGCCCCCACTTGGCCCTGGACAACGTCAGCCTCCGCCTTGAGCCCGGGGAAAGCTTCGGCCTGCTCGGCGCCAACGGGGCGGGCAAGACGACCTTCATCCGCCTGCTGACGGGATTCCTGGCCGCCAGCAGCGGATCCGTCGAGGTGGACGGGCTCTGCCCCACCCGGGATCCGCGCCGGGTCCAGGCCCGCATGGGTTACGTGCCCGAGACCCCCCGCCTCTACCCCGAACTCCGGGTCAGGCATTTAATGCTCACTTCGCCTTCGCCCACAAGGACCCGTGCGAGGTTGTTCGAGGTCTGGACGAGGCCTTCAATGTCTGGGCTCATCCGGTGGATTCCAACAGGGCAAGCCTGT
>CAWVXN010000642.1:0-1963 GCA_963933695.1 uncultured Myxococcales bacterium
CGTGCAATCCGCGGGCGTCATCTTCGCTATGAATCGCCACGCCCCGAAGCCCGAGGTCACTGGCCGCCCGCAAAATACGAATCGCGATTTCTCCGCGATTCGCCACCATCAAGCTCGTCAGCGCCATGGCTTTCACTCCGATTCCGGGACCTTGGGGCCGCGACCCACGGCCGGGCTGTCGAACTCTAGCCCGCCCCGAAGAGTTTGAGAACGCCGTCTATCCTCTGCTCCTAATCCCCGCCGTCGACCACTCGACCCGACCCGACCCCGGAAGGATACGTTGCCACCCGCAACGCCAGCTTTCCGATAAAGCGTTTGGAGGAAGAGTTCAGCGAGCGTTCAGCTACCTCCTCGGATCCCGGAGTGGCCTTCATGGATTTCCTCATCGAAGACTACGCGAGCGCGTAGGTCACCCCGATGATGTTCCATGCCGCCCCTCTGCCCCGTTCCACAGGGCCAACGGCGCCGCCCTCAGGACGGGCGCCAAGAGCACTCAGTGTGAGATCAAGGGGAGAACCAAATTGGCGAAGTCCATGCGCGTTCTTGGATGATGGGCTGGTGGTCTTCGGAGCAACACCCCTCCAGGGCTTCGGGAATCGTGGTCGGGTCTTCGCAGCGAACCCCAGCGGCATTGCAGGTGTACTGGCTCCAACGACACGACGGATTTTCAAGCACCCGGGCGTAGTAGAAGGCCGCCTGGTCGGGATCGAAGTCGGGGTCTTCCCAGACACTGCAGAGGGAAACCGCCCCCTGGCCCCGGCGTTCGCAGGTAGCGAGATCCACGGCCCCGTCGTTGGGACCGCCGGCCACGGTCAGGACACTTTCCAAGATTTCTCCTTCCGAGAGCTGTCCCTTGATGATCTGAATACGTTCCAGGTCGGCGCCGGCATCCCGGGCGGTTCCGGGATCGCGCAGAGCGGAAACTAAGAACCGTGGCCCCCCGGTTGCCCCGGCGGGCCGGGGCCCGAGATTCCCACCCATGGGCGTTCCCCCCGCGTACGCCTGGGCAACGGCATCGGGGCTCCCGCACATGTCCTCGGGATAATCCCATCCCCCGAAGAAGCGAACCCGGGGCCGAGTCCCGCTGGTCCCATAGGCTTCCCCGCGTTGCATGGCCCGAAAGAGCGCATCGCGACTGTTTTCCTCGGCCCAAAGAACCGCCAGGCCGCCGGGGCCGAACTCCAGATCGTCGCTAAAACTCTCGACTTCGGCCGCGCCCCACGCTTCCATCCTACCCGCCCCTCCGTGGCCCGGATAAGCCTGCTCCGAGGTCAGGCCTGGCGCAGCAATATGCGTGTCCGTGCTGCCGATGACCCCAAAGTGAAAGGGATTGACCCCGAGTTCGCCCTGGATCCGCAAGCCTTCCCCCAACGCCCAGCGCACGTAGTTGTTGGCCGTCGCCTGCTGGGACTCCACGTAGCTAGTCTGCTTCGCACCGAAGCGGTCGTAGGGGAGTTTTTCGAAGCCACAGAATTCGTCCCCTTGCCAGACCGGTAGTCGGGAGTCGCACTCCGATGAGCCCTTGTGCTGCATGATCTCGACCAAGGGTTCCCAGCGACTGCGCCGCCGGGCTTCTTCGATCCGGGTGGGCCCGGGCTCTTCTTCGCTGGTGGCGGTCGCACTCTGAAAAATCAGCCCGCCGCTGAGATTCGAGTTGTGGGGAATCGTGAGCGCATCGCAGCCCTCGATGCCCTCCACGCATTCCGCCTCCAAGCGATCCCACAAGTCCACCGCCGATGGGGTCTCGATCCAACTCGCGGGCAATGCGGGCACCTCTGCCCCCCGGAAGATCACGTTGCGATGCAGGTTTTGGCCCCTCCCCACACTCGCCGTCCATTCGTAGGCCACGAAGCTGGTGAAAGCGCAGCCCGGGGCCGAGTCGTTGGCTTCCTCGGCAGCGGCGATGATCTCGGCCCAGGTCTCCCCGGCCTTCGCCCGGCAGTCCGCACCGTCCTCGCCGCAA
>CAWVXN010000643.1:0-1955 GCA_963933695.1 uncultured Myxococcales bacterium
CAGACGCTATCCGAACTAGCTGCGAGTGCGTTGTATAGTGTAGCATGGAGACTCTAGCTGCAATTTCAGGCGTCTTGGCCGCTCCCCCGAGGAGATCCGCGACCATGTCCGATGCGCCCGGAACCGACCCTGTCGAAAACCTGGTAAGGCGTGCCCAAGATGGCGACGCCACCTCTTTTGCCGGGCTTTACGAACGCTTCCACGACAAAATATTCCGCTACGTCTACTTCAAGACCGGCAATCCCAACGATGCAGAAGACATCACCGAGGATGTTTTCCTCAGAATGCTCGAATCGATCAACTCGTTCCGGTGGAAGGGCCATCCATTCTCCTCATGGCTGTTCCGGATCGCGCACAACCTGATCGTCGACCACTTCCGAAAACGCTCGCGACAGAAGAATACGCCCCTCGATGACGCAGGTGACCTCGCAGGCGCGACCTCCCATGAGATAGAGGCGGAACTGGACGTGAAGCTAGCGATTGAGCGGGTGCACCTTGCAATGGAAGGGCTCACCGACCTGCAGAAAGAGGTCATGTCCCTGCGCTTCGCTGCTGGGCTGTCGGTACGGGAGACCGCGGAGGCCGTCGGAAAGAGGGAGAACGCGGTCAAGGCCCTTCAACACGCCGCCATCAAGAAATTGAGGGTCCTGCTGGGCGCTCGCGGAGATGGTACACAGGACCGAATTGTGCCGAATTGGAGTGCCGAGTGATGGCTTCCGAAAGATTAGACGACATCGTCAACGATTGTCTGGAAAGGATGGCCGGCGGTGAGCCCATCGAGGCCTGTCTCGCCAGCTATCCCGATGACAGAGTCGAGCTCGCCCCACTCCTAGAGGCGACCGGGACTACCCTGCTGGCCGCCACTGCCGTGACCCCGGACCCGATGGTCCGGCAACAAGGCCTCCAGAGATTCAATGAGGCTGTCGCCCAGCGCGCCACACGCAAGAGGGGATTGCGCCTCCCACGGTTCATCTGGCAATCCCCTGTCTCGCGACCAATCGTCGCAGGAGCCCTTGTGTTGCTCATCGCGACTGGAATGGCGCTGGGGGCTGACGTGGCTGCTTCGAGTAGCATCCCAGGGGATTCCCTTTACTGGGTCAAGACCAGCAAAGAGAACATCCTAATGGGGCTACCCAAGTCCGATATGTCCAAAGCGAAGGACCACGTCCGGCTCGCCCAGAAGCGCGGGGACGAGATGGATCAGCTCCTGGAAAAGGGCATGTTCGTTGAGGCCGAGAGGCATTACGGCGAGGTCAATCGAAACATCGGCCAGACAGTCGATCTCGTTGGCCTGAGGATGTCGACCAACACCACTGAGATGCCGACTCGAGGGTTTAGCACCGCAAATCGGGCCGAACTCGATGCGATCAAGGCCAGCCTTGAAAGCACTTGGGCGGCCTCGCACAGCGCCCTGTCGATTCACCTGGTCACTGCGGCAGACAAGGACCGGGTCATGATTTTGGGGCTGATTCAACGGAACAAGCTGATCTTCCGGACGTTAATCGCGTTCCTGGAATCAGGCGAATCGCCAAACTGGCCTCCGTTCTATCGAACCGAGCCCCCTCGCCGATTCAGTCGCTGACCGCCAGTGCAAAACGAAAGCCAACGAAGAGGCGGGGCATCGCTCCGCCTCTTTTGCGTTCAGGGTCAGGATTCAGCATCATTGCGGAACACGGCAGCCCGTCATTTTCCGTCGGGGATACCCGCCTTCAACCGACGCCCCACCGAGAGCCTCGCTCCCACGATCTGCCCCCGTTGTTCACGTTCTGTGATGAAATCGACAACCAAAACACCTGAATACTTATTGAACTTTAGCTGAATAGGAGTATAATTTATTATCGCGTGACGGCTTAGGCTCGGGTCCCTCCCATGTGGCCGACCGTCAGCGATGAATGAATATCCTCGCCCGAATCCTCGCAATAGTCTTCCGCCACAAGTGGCGGCTTGCCACGGCC